>CAURRL010000158.1:0-3815 GCA_963526895.1 uncultured Campylobacter sp.
TCTATCGAGCTAAATTTTTACTAGCTCCGTTAAAGACGCTCGCGAGACAAGCCGCCAAAAAGCAAAAGAGACTAAAAAGGCCAGATCGCCTCCATAAGCTTCGTCCCCCACGGCTTCCTCGTCGCCCTATCCACGTCGCCTTCGGTTTTATATAGGATCTTGGCGTCGGCGATGTAGCGCGAGTCGATTTCGTTGGCGTTTGAGATGTCGTACGGACGGATCACGCCGCTAAGCTGCATGATCTGCTTTTCGCCGTTTATGAGCAGCTCGCGCGAGCCTTCGATAAAGTAGTTGCCGTTTTCTAGCACCTTTATGATGCGCGCTGAAATCGTAGTAGTAAAGGCCTCTGCGCGCACGCTAGATCCCGCACCCGTAAATTCGTTTTTCGTGCCCGCGCTAAAGCCGATATCGCCGGCCTTGTTTAGCTGAGTAGCCAGCGTCGATAGCGGTGCCGAGCCTGCGGTAAATATCCCTCCGCCAAGGCTTATCGTGCTGTTTTTACTCGTGTCGTGCTTGCCGCTGGAGCTTTGGTTGGCGCGCTCGCTGATGACGACGGTTACGATATCGTTTACGTTCATCGCCTTGCGGTCGGCAAAAAGCGGGTTGTCGCCGCGACCGAAAAGGCTGCCCGCGTTTGGCTGGTTGTTGACCTGTTTGGCGGGAAGCTGCTCAACGTAAACGGGTGGCTTCATGTCTATGCGAGGATCGGCGCTAGATAAACACCCGCTCAAAAACGCTGCTGCAAGGGCGCAAAAGTAAATATTTTTTCTCACGTTTTACCTTAAAGTGAAAATTTTACGATAAAATAAGCAAATCAAGTTCCAAAAGGAAAATTATGGCCGATTCTATCCTTGCGCTTGGCGCGAATTTTCAAGAAATTTACGAAATTATATCAGCAAAATTTAAAAATGTAGCCGTTTTTGACCCCATCAATGATTTTTACGGACTCGAAAATGCCCAGAAAGCCTTTGAAAACGGTAGCGAGCGCGAGTTTTTTAAAAGCGCGATAAATGAATTTGACCGCCTGGCCCAGAGCGCTGATTTTGTACTCGTTAAACCTGCAAAAAGTATCGCAAATATCGGCGAAATAGAGTTAAATTTACAGATCGCTAGAAATTTAAACGTTCCGGTTTTTTGCCGCGAAAATTTAAGCTTTTTTACGCGAAACTCAAAGCTAATCGTAAGCGGAAATTTGGATGAAATTTTAAATGCAAAGCAAGATATCATTACGCCTTTACGCTTTGAAAATTCGCTATTTAAACTCGCCGCAAAGGATAAAAAAACCGTCGTTTTACCAGAAAGCGAAGACGAGCGGATACTAAGAGCGAGCGAAATTTTACTAAAAAGCGGCGCGGTAAATTTGATCCTTTTGGGCGACGAAAACGAAGTCAAATTTGAAGCGGAAAAACTAGGCGTAAATTTAAGCGGTGCGAGATTCCTAAATTTAGAAAAAAACGAGTACACGCAGCGCCTAACCGCCGCGCTTTTTGAGGCTCGCAAAAGCAAGGGCGTGAGCCTAGAGCAAGCTCGTGAGCTCGTGCGAGATAGGACGTACTTTGCCACGATGCTGGTGCAAGAAGGGCTAGCAGATGCCATGGTGAGCGGCGCAAATACGACCACGGCGCACACTATCCGCCCGGCACTTCAGATCATCAAAACGCTCCCAAATAGCCCGCTAGTTTCAAGCTCGTTTATAATGTGCTTTGCGGAGGAGATCCTGATCTACGCTGACTGCGCGATAAATCCAAATCCAGACGCCCAGCAACTAGCGCAAATCGCCATAGCCTCGGCAGATACCGCGCGCGCTTTTGGACTAGAGCCGCTGGTAGCGATGCTAAGCTACTCTAGCGGAGATAGCGGCAGCGGAGCGGATATCGATCTGGTTAGGAGTGCGGGCGAGATAGCGCGAGGTCTAGCTCCCGCCCTAAAAATCGAAGCTCCTGTGCAGTACGACGCGGCCATAGACCCGGCTGTAGCGCGTAAAAAGCTGCCAAACAGCGACGTAGCAGGTTGCGCGAACGTTTTTGTATTTCCAAATTTAAATGCGGGCAATATCGGCTATAAAATCGCGCAAAAAAGCGCAAACTGCGTCGCCGTCGGACCGATCTTACAAGGTCTAAAAAAACCGGTAAACGACCTAAGCCGCGGATGCGGCGTGGGAGACGTCGTAAATACGGTCCTAATCAGCGCGATACAAGCCGCAAACGAAGGAGAAAAATAGTGAAAATTTTGGTTTTAAACTCAGGTAGCTCGTCGGTTAAATTTCAGCTTTTTGATATGGCAGATAACCGCGTCATCGCTAGCGGCCTGGTTGAAAAGATCGGCGAAGCAAGCTCCTATGCCAAGCTAAAAGACGTTAGCTCGGATAAAATTTACGAGGAGTGCACCCCGCTAAAAGACCACCACGAGGGGCTTGAGGCGATGAGGCGGCTGTTTGTTAGCTCAAATATCCTGCATGATTTTAGCGAACTAGACGGTATCGGGCACCGCATCGTGCACGGCGGCGAGAGCTTTAGTGACTCGGCTCTAGTCACCCCTGACGTCATCGCCAAAATCGAGCAAAACTCCGTGCTGGCACCCCTTCACAACCCGGGCCACCTAGCCGGCATCAAAAATGCCATGCATGAGAGCGGTAAAAAGGTGCCTCACGTCGTTGTTTTTGATACCGTATTTCATCAAACTATCCCAGAGTACGCCTACCGCTATGCTCTGCCATTTGATCTTTGTAAGAGGCTACATATCCGCAGATACGGCTTTCACGGTACTTCGCACCACTACGTGACCAAAAAAGCCGCCGAACATCTAGGCGTACCGTATGAGAAATTTAACGCCATCTCGCTACATCTAGGCAACGGAGCATCCGCCTGCGCCGTGCAAGGAGGCAAAAGCGTCGATACCTCGATGGGTTTAAGCCCGCTAGAGGGCCTGATAATGGGTACTAGAAGCGGCGATATGGATCCTGCGGTGCTTACATATCTTTTAAATTTAGGCGAGCTCACGGCCGAAGGCATAGACGCGTTTTTAAACAAAAAAAGCGGACTGCTAGGCATCTGCGG
Source organism: uncultured Campylobacter sp. (assembly GCA_963526895.1). Taxonomy (GTDB): domain Bacteria; phylum Campylobacterota; class Campylobacteria; order Campylobacterales; family Campylobacteraceae; genus Campylobacter_A. Next base: position 3,057 of record CAURRL010000158.1, read on the forward strand.
CTCAAACGACATGCGCGAAGTGGTCGTCAAGATGCAAGGCGGCGATGAGCGCGCGCATCTAGCTTTTGAGATGTTTTGCTACCGTATCAAAAAGTATATCGGCGCGTATTACGCGGTTTTGGGCCGAGTGGATGCGGTCGTTTTTACAGGCGGGATCGGCGAAAACGCCCCCTATAGCCGCGGGAAAATCTGTTACGACCTAACGCATATGGGCATCAAGAAAGATCACGCGCTAAATTTTGCCACAAGCGGCGGTATACGCGATCTAAGCGCCCCTGACGCGGCGGTAAAAACTCTCGTCGTGCCGACTAACGAGGAGCTAGAAATCGCGCTAGAAACAAAAAGGGTGATAGAAAATCTTTAAATTTGACCGCTCAAATTTAAGCTTTTGTCTGCGTGACCTGCGCGGAGTAATAAGCTTTCGGCGGGTCGCTTTGATTTAGCGAGCTTTGCGATCTGCAAATTTGACGAGTCGCTTCTGGGGCTCGGTCAAATTTGATCTCAAATTTACGCTCAAAAAATGGCGGCAAATTTCAAAATTTGCGCCGAGTCAAATTTAACTCCAAATCTCTCAAATTTTAAAAATCCTCGCTCAAATTTACTCGCTCGATTTACTTTATTTTAAGCCGCGCTCGGTCAAAATTTACGTCAAATTTAATAAAAAGCAAGCAAATGACCCTTTCGCAAGCATTTATATTAACTAAAAACAAACAAAAAGAGTGCCGAGCTGCAGCGGCGGGTTCGCCCACTCTTATCGCC
>CAURRL010000159.1:0-3785 GCA_963526895.1 uncultured Campylobacter sp.
ATATAAACCTGAGTGTACATTTAAAGCCCAAAGAAACGAGGAATTTGACTGTTTTGGTATTTTGGCGCATATTCCAAACTACGAACCTATGCTAAATTTACTACTAGACAACAACGTTTCTGGGCAGCCTACTAAAGAGGAGCTGAAAGAGGCGTATAAAAAGTGTCATGATACTTATCTATGGTATAAAATAAGATGGATAGATGGAGAAAACATAAATAAAAAAAGACCGTTTTATGTAGACATGCCCATAAAAAATTTAGAAAAATATTGCACCGAGCCTGATGGAACCTTTCAAGACGTACGAACATTTATGTCGTGGGCAAACGAGCAAAAAAAGATGGACGCAATAATACGCATAGGAGATACGAATAAGGTGATCTATATCGACGCCAACATAAGTAGTCAAGACAAAGAAAAGCTAATATCCAATAAACTAATCCAAAAATTAAGGAGCAAAGATGCCACAGAGCGATAACAATAGATCGCTTATGGCGCTGTAGGAGCAAGGGGAAACCAGACCGGCAAAAGACGAGTCCTCACTCCTCGTCGGTCAAATTTTGCGCCCCGGCGGCAAAAAACGTATCGCTGTGGATATTTTCAAATGCAGCCTTTAGCGAGACGAAAAGCTTTGGATTTTGCTTTTCCAAATTTGCCAAAAGCTCCTTAGTTTCGGCTCTAGCGTGAGGCATCTTGATATCAAATCGCATCGCTGGACACGCCTCGTCGCCGATAACCGTAAGCCCGTTTCGCACGGCATTTTCGCGTAGCTGCCTTTCGCGCACGAATATAAACGGCCTGATAACCTCGATACCGTTTGCTGCGACGTATTTTGGCGCAAGCGTTCGTAGCGCGCCGTTATAAGTAAAATTCATAAAAAAGCTCTCAACCGCGTCGTCGAGGTGGTGGGCGATGGCAAGCTTGTTAAAGCCGTGCTCAAGCGCGTAGGTATAGAGATAGCCGCGCCTCATGCGCGAGAAAAAGCTGCAAAAGCTGGAGTTTTTGCGGATCTTGTCCTTTGATATCTCAAAGATCGAGCTGTCGATCACGTCGTGCTCGATGCCGTGCTCGGCACAATGGCGCGTGAGATATGCATAGTCCTCGCCCATGCCGTAGCTTAGCGTCACGGCCTTAAACTCAAATTTTTCAGGCGTGACGTTTTGCATGTGTTTTAGCACGTGCGCGAGCGCGAGGCTGTCCTTACCGCCGCTAAGACCGAGCAAAATTTTATCCCCGCCGCGCACCATGCGGTATCTGGCGTTGGTCTGCCCGACCTGGCGCAGCAGGCGCTTGCTAAGCTCTATCATAGCCGCTCGATCATCGCGAGCATAAACTGCGCGCTGACGTTTGCCGAGTCTTGCAAAAATTTATCGAAGTCAAACTCCGCGCTGCCACCCGCCTCGTCGCTGATCGCGCGAAGCACGAAAAACGGCACGCCCAGGCTCTCGCAAACTAGCGCCACGCTAGCTCCCTCCATCTCGGCCGCGTCGGCTTTGAAGGTAGCTTTTAGCCACTCTTTTTTTGCGTTGTCGCAGATAAACTGATCGCCCGTTGCTATGACGCCGCCTTTTAGCGCGATGCCTTTTTCAGCCGCGACGCTAGATGCTAGCGCGTTTAGAGCGTCGTCGCTTTTGATAAAGATGCTAGTCTCAGGCACGTAGCCGTGCGGGTGTCCAAACGCCGTAATATCGACGTCGTGCTGCACTAGGCTAGTCGCGTAAAGCATATCTCCGATTTTCAAATTTGGATTTAGCGCGCCTGCGACGCCGGTAAAAAGCAGCTTCTGGGCGCCAAATTTCTCTATCATCGCGCTTGCGGTTAGAGCGGCATTTACTTTGCCGATCTTTGAGTAGGCGATCACAAGCTCTTTGCCGCCGAAATTTGCGAGGTAAAATACGTTATTTGCGTGCTTAACCTCTTTGTAGCCTTTGATACGCTCGAGCAGAGGAGCGACCTCCTCGCGCATCGCGCCTAAGATCGCTATCATTTAAGCTCCTTTAAAAGCTCGTCAAGGCTGCTAAGATCGGTGACGCTAAAGGTCGGCTTTTCGGTGATTTTTTTGTTGATACTTTTTAGCACGCTACCGCCAAACTCCACGAAAATATCAACCTCGTTTTCGATGCTTTTGATGCTTTGTTTGTATAAAACGGGGCTAACGAGCTGGGCTTTTAGGAAATTTAGCGCTTCGTCTTTCGTGCTGTAAGGCTTCGCCGATGCATTTGAAACGACTGGGGCAAATTTAGCGGCTAATGCTGGCTCTAACTGTGCCGTTAGTTTCTCGCTCGCATTTTTCAAAAGCGGGCAGTGGCTGATAACGGACATATTTAGAGGCAGTACGCGCTTAGCGCCCGCTTCTTTAAACGCGGACTCAAATTTGGCGATATCGTCTTTTAGTCCCGCGATCACGATCTGACCGTCGCAGTTGTAGTTAGCTGCGTAAATTTGATGGCCGTCTGCTTGAGCGTTTTTGCAAATTTGCTCTACCGTCTCGTCGCTAAGACCCAAAATAACGCTCATCGTCACGTCTTTGCCAGCACAGTCCTCTTGCATAAATTTACCGCGTAAATTTACGATCCTAAGTGCATCAACAAAATCAAACGCGCCGCTAACCGCAAGCGCGCTAAACTCGCCCAAAGAGTGACCTAGCGCGAAGCTTGGCTCCAAATTTACGCTTTGCTTTAAAGCAAGATAGCACATAAGCGAATTTAAAACAATGGCGGGCTGAGTAAATTCGCTCCTGTTTATAAGGTCGTTTTCGTTAAAAAGTAGATTTGAAAAGTCGATTTTTAGGCTATCGCTCGCATTTTGCAAAAGCTCGGCGGCCGGGCGGAAATTTTCGTAAATTTCCTTACCCATGCCGATACTTTGCGAGCCTTGTCCCGGAAATATAAACGCCGCTCTCATCTATGCACTCTTAGTGGCAGCCGCATCCGCCGTCATCGTGATGATGACCGTGTCCGCCGCAGCAACTGCCCTCTTTGTGATCGTGATGACCGTGACCGCCACAACATCCACCTTCGCCGTGATGATGGTCGTGATCATGTCCGCCGCAACCGCATGTATGTGCGCCGCCTACCATGCCGGTAGCTATCTCGTCCTCTGTAGCATCGCGTTTGTCGAAAATTTGAACCTTAAACTCCAAATCTTTACCTGCGTAAGGGTGATTAAAATCCACGGTCACGTCGTCCTCGCCGATAGATTTTACTATCACGCGTACACTCTCGCCATGCTCGCCTTGACCAAAAAGCTCCATACCCTCTTTTAGCTCGATGCCCGCAAATTGCTCTTTAGGTAGCATCTGAACCGCGCTAGAGTCGTACTCGCCGCAAGCCTGCGCAGCCGGGATAACGATAACCTTCGTTTCGCCTTTTTCTAGTTTAGCGACCTCTTCTTCTAGTTTCTCGATGATGTGTCCGCGACCTGTTAAAAAGGAAATTTCTTGCCCAACCTGCATATTGGACTCTAAAATTTCGCCCGTTTTTGCATCTTTTAGCTCATAAAACATAGCTATAACTTGTTCTTTCACGTTCTTCTCCTATTTATGAAAATAACGTGATTATATCGTTAAATTTATTAAAGAATGTTTTAGTTTCGAGTAGGTGCGGCTTTGGCTTCTTTGCTGTCCGGATAGCCTAGTTTTAGCGCTTTGTAAAATTTATTCGCACTTGCCGTGTCTTTTATCTTATCAAAGCTGATAGCTGTATGATAAAGAAGCTTTGGCGTATACTCGGCCTTGTCGTAGAGCTGAATACTTTGCTGGTAGTATTTTATGGCGTTGTTGTAAG
>CAURRL010000160.1:0-3764 GCA_963526895.1 uncultured Campylobacter sp.
AAGCCGCAATCAAAAAAGAAGAGATAAAAAAGGCTTATTTTGGGGAGGATTATGTAGCACCTAAAGAGGTGAAGGGTGAAAACAAAGCGGATAAAAACGCGACTAAGTAAATTAATTCTAAAATTTAAGATAGTCTGTATAAAATCAGACTATCTTCTTAAAATATAATAAAAAATTTAAAATAACTTAATACAGTTATCTCGAATTTAAGTTTGGTTTACGCGATACTGCAGTACAATTTCCAATATAAAATCAAATTTTTATTAAATACTTATGTATATATAAAATTTATAATTTAATATCTAAATTTCAAGGAGAGAATCATGGCAAAAAGTAACGTTTCAAGACGCGACATGCTCAAAATGAGCTTAGCAGGTGCCGGTGCGCTTGCGCTAGGAGCGGTAAATGCAGAAGCCGCAGTAAGCGAAAAAGACGTAAAATTTGACGAGGAGTGGGACGTCGTCATCATCGGCAGCGGCTTTGCGGGTCTTGCAGCGGGCATCAAAGCGAGCGAACGCGGAAACAAGGTGCTAATCCTAGAAAAAATGGGTCGCGTTGGCGGCAACAGCGTCGTAAACGGCGGAATTTTTGCCGTACCGGGTAGCTAACTACAAAAGAAAAACGGCGTTAAAGACTCAAAAGAGATTTTCATCGCCGACTGCGTCAAGGCGGGACTTGGACTAAATCACGTCGAGCTGCTTGAAGTGCTAGCCGACCGCGCCGTAGATACGTTTAACTTCACCGTAAAACACGGCGCAAAATACCTAGACAAGCTCATCTTAGAGGGCGGTCATAGCGTGCCTAGAACGTACTACACCGAAAACACCAGCGGCTCGGGTATCGTGCAGCCTCTCGTGGAGTCGTTTAAAAAAACCGACGGCTGTGAGCTTCGCACTCGAACTAAATTTGACGACTTCGTAACAGACGAAAGCGGTCGCATCGTCGGCGTAACCGTGAGAGAAAACTATAAATTCGACAAAGATCTCTTTAGCGATGACCGAGAAAACAAAGGCGGCGACAAGAAAATCATCAAAGCTAAAAAAGGCGTCATACTCGCAAGCGGCGGCTTTTGTAGCGATAAATTCTTTAGAAAGCTCCAAGATCCTCGCGCGGTACAGGAATTTGACACCACAAACCACCCGGGAGCAACTGCGGGCGCGCTCATTTCGGCGTTTAAGGTAGGCGCGCTACCGGTGCAAGTGGGCTGGATCCAGTATATCCCGTACAAATGCCCAGACGAAAAAGGCAACGGTATCACGAGCAAATTTGCAGCCCAAGCTAGCTTCCGATACGGATTTTCCGTCGATCCAAAAACCGGCAAACGCTATATGAACGAGCTAGCCGACCGCAAAATCAGAGCAGACGCGATGTTTAAAATCATCGACGCCAAAGCAAACAGCTATCCGATCAACCTCTGCGACTCCGTAGCTGTAGCAAAACTAGTGCCGAGCGACCTCGAAAATCCGATGAACAACGGCGTCATCAAAAAATTCGACACGCTTGAGGAGCTGGCGGCGTTTTATAAAATGTCTGCAGGCGAGCTAACCAAGACCGCCGAGCGCTACAACGGCTTTGTGGCATCGGGCGTCGACGAGGACTTCGGTAAACCGATGAAACTAACCGACGGCATCACAGTCTCAAAACCGCCGTTCTACGCTATGCGTGGTGCTCCGAAGCTGCACCACACCATGGGCGGCGTAAAGATCAACACCAAAGCGCAAGTCCTAAATATCGACGACGAGCCGATCGCCGGTCTATATGCCGCGGGCGAGGTTACGGGCGGCACGCACGGAGCTAGCAGGCTAGGTAGCTGCGCGATACTAGACTGCCTAACGTTTGGTATGATAGCAGGAGAAAATATTTAATTTCTAGTTTAACACGGGGGCTTTGCTCCCCTTTTCGCTGACAAACCCGCCTACTTAAAGCTTTACGCCAAATGTCAAAATTTACAAATTTACTCTAGTGCCCTTATATAAGCGCACTTATTTTAAAAGTACTTTCTCTGCTTAAATTTAATAATCATTTAAAACAAATTTATGTATATTTTCTCTTTTACTAGTCGTCAAATTTGACACAAATCTAGGACGTTAAATTTTATAAACTTAAAACCAAAACAGCCGAAAGAGAAAAATGGATAGAAATTTTAATAAAGCAAGAACTCAAGGCATCCTCGGCGCGGTTTGCATCCTGTGTGCGAGCGCGAGTTTTCTAGCGAGCGATCAGAGTCTGTTTTGGATCGTTCGCACGCTAGCGTGGCTGTTTGCGCTGACGTTTTTCCACTACGCGCTCATCCGCGCGCAGGAGCTATCAAACTCAAACGTCTTTACCATCTTCAAATATGCCTACAACGGCTTTTTAGCAGTGATCCTCTGCACGGTCGCGCTCTACGTTTTTGACGAAAATTATCTCAGGCTCATCTCCCACGTCATCATCCCGCTTGCAGTATTTGCTGTCTTGGTCGCGTGGGTCGTTATAAATCTCAAGCTCGCAAAGGCCTCAGGCTGCGCGCTTTTTAGCGTTTATGCGTGGATGCTTGCCGCTAGCCTGGGCGCAAACTTTATTTATGGCATGCTAGAGGTCCTCTCGCCAGCTCTCATTGCCTCTATCGTCAAATTTGAACCTCTCGCAAATGCGCTCTTTGATCTAGCGACTTCGGGCGTCTTGCTCGCGGCGTGGATCAGCGTGGCAAATTTCTCAAACGAGCAAAATGAAATCGAAGTAAATTTAACCAATCAGCACGGCGATAGGCTAAATTTAAACACGCAAAACGCAAACGAACCAAATTTTAGCAGCCGTAACGAGCTAGCAACGGAGCTCAAATTTGACGCCGAACAAAGCCAAGCAAATAAAATTCTACCCCAAAAAGAAAACGCGCATGAAAATTCTTACGAACGAGAAACGCTAAAAGCAGCCAAAAGGCAGGGTATCGCATCATGTAGGCTTATGCTGGCGACCGTTGCCGTATCGTTTTTTGCCAAGCTTTATATGATATTTACGCGGCCGCACGGCGAGTCGCAAGAGCAGCTAATAAAACTGCTTGAAGGCTCGGTAAATTTCGTACTTTTTCTCGCCGCAGCCGTTTATATGTGGTACGCGCTTAAAAAACTAGAGGAAATTTACGACGCCAACGTGCTTAGCATCTATAAAAAGATGATTTTTGCATCTATCGTATTTGCGGTAGTCGGTATAGCGTTTGGCTTTATGCGCGGCATAGAGGACCGACCTGCTACTGCTGGTACTGGGCTGGCGGGACTTTTTATACTAGCTATCACCATCTATCTTGTCGTCCTTTGGGCTAAGTTAAATTTCAGCCTTGCAAAGATTACGGAAAACAATCTTTTTAAGACTTACGTATTTTTCGCTATCGCTAGCTTTATTATCGCCTTTGCGCTACAGATAATGCTATCCATAGGCTATTTTACGGCGGTCTTTTCCATACTGCTTGCAGCGCTAGCCATCGCGATACTATACGTGCTGCCGACTGCGTTTTACCTATACGCTTGGACTATGATAAAGGATGAATGAGTTGAGAGAAAACGAACAAGATTTGACCGAAAATAGAGCCCAAATCATCGAGAAAGCAAAGCAGGAAGGGATAATTTCGGCTTGTTTTATGTCCTTTACGATTTTGGTAACTTATATTGCGGACTTTTTCCCAAAACTTCAGGAAAAACACAGCTGGACGGCGCTAAGCATACTCGCGCTAGTCTATCTTTACAAAGCACTTAAAAAGCTCCAGCCCATGTGCGAGACTAACCTAATGC
>CAURRL010000161.1:0-3760 GCA_963526895.1 uncultured Campylobacter sp.
GCATATGATCGATGCGGTTTTGCCTGCTTTCTACGTGACCAAACAACATCGTAGCGTTGCTTTCTCTGCCTTTTTCGTGCCAAAGGCGGTGGATTTTGAGCCAGTTTTCCGAGCTCACCTTGCCTTTGCAGATTTTACGCCTAACCTCTTCGTCAAAGATCTCCGCTCCGCCGCCAGGCATGCTATCCACGCCGTATTCAAGCATTTTTTCCACTACTTCTTCATAGCTAAGGCCGTGTTTTCGCGAGAGGAAATCAACCTCCGCCGCAGTTAGAGCCTTGACGTGGATTTGCGGATATTTTTCTTTTATTTTTTTAAAAATTTCCAAATACCACTGCCATGAGGTATCGGGATTATGCGCCGAGACGATATGTATCTCTTTTGCGCCGCCGGCGACGCTTTTTTCGACGATTTCTAGTATTTCATCGTGGCTCATCGTGTATGGGTTTGGATTTTTGCGGTTTGCCGAAAATGCGCAAAATTTACACACGTCCGCGCAGATATTGGTAGGATTTATGTGGCGATTTACGTTAAAAAATACCTTTTTACCGTGCAGTTTTTGCCGTTTGGCGTTTGCGAATTTACCCAGCGTAAAAAGGTCTAGGTCGTACAAGCCGGCGCATTCGTCCGCGTCCAGACGTTCGCCGCTTTGGAGTTTTTCTATTAAATTTGTCAAATTTTATTCCGAAAATAGATATTAAACGGCGATTATATGTTAAAAAAGCTTTGTTTTTGCAAAATTTTAGTATCATCGGATAAAATTTACACAAAAAGACGGCGGTAAAAAAGTGGCTTTAAAAGGAAATTTAAGCGGCGTTTTGGGCGGCGCAAATTTGGCCTCGCAGCTAAAAAAGCTTCAGGGCAAAGGCTTTGCAAATTTCATCGCAAAGCAAAGCGACGAGCTGATAAAAGCTCTGTGCACGCGGGTTTTGGACGAGATTTTTGCGGACTTTAACCCGGACGTCGATTTTATCCCGTTTTGCGTCATCGCTACCGAAAAGTACGCCGATAACCTCATCTCCACGAGCTCAATTTTAGAAATTTTAATCGTCTTTAAAGAAAACGCGGGCTTTAACGTCAAATTTATCCTAAAAAAGCTAGTCGCCGCGCTTGAGAGCTCAAATTTAAAGCTAAATATTAAAATTTGCGAGCTGGACGAGATTTTCGAAGCGCACAAAAACGACCACAAAGCAAAAGCCGCGTTTAGCCGTATCCGCTACATCTACGGCTCGCGTACGCTCTACAAAGCCGCTCGCTCACAGATCTACGAAACGCGCGAGTTTAACGCACAGGAAAATCTCAAATTTTACGCCAAAAATCTGGGCGCTTTTAACGAGATCCCAAATATTAGGCAAGAGCCCGATCTTAAAAACGACCTTGGCGGCACAAACGACATCTACTACCTAAACTGCGCTCTAAACGGCTTTGAAAACGAGATCAGCATGCGCTCGCAGGCTCTAAAATTTATCGACGAAAAGGAGCTTAGCGCGCTAAATTTGGCGACAGATTTTATCCTCTGCGTAAAATCGGCACAAAATTTAACCCTAGGCTCGGACGTTTTCGCCCCCGCAAAGCTAAACGAGATCACTGCGCTCATGCAAACCAAGTCCAAAAAAACGCAAGAAAACAGCAGCGTCATCTCGCAAAAGCTCTTTTCCTGCATGCACTCGATCGCCGTTTTCTCGCGCTATCTGGTTTCTAGCTTTTACAGGAGCAAATTTACGAGCGGGGTTAAATTTAGCCAGCTACGAGCCGCGCGGCTAAAAAACGGATTTTATAGATTTGAAAACACGATTTACGTACCGCTGCACGTCCGCCCTCGCCCTTTAAACGCCGTACTAAAGCAGCTTTTGGCTCTCGGCGATGCGGAGTATAAATTTGACGTTGGGACGATTTTTTACTTAAAACGCGCGCAAATCAGCAAAGAGGACGCCGAGGATTCGCTCGCGCTTTTTAGAAAAATTTTGATGCGAAACCACGCTCACTGCATTATCAAAGCGCTTTTGGACGCGGAGATTTTACCCGTTTTGGTTAAACCGCTCGAGCACGCCGTAAATTTGGCCGAATTTGACGGCTACCATAAATTTAGCGTCGGCGAACACTGCGTTTTAAGCGTCAAATTTGCCGAAAATATCAAAGATAAATTCGTAAAATCGCTCTACGACGAGCTCTGCCTCGAGGGGCGCACGCTGCTAAAGCTAGCTTTGCTGCTACATGACGCGGGCAAGGGGCTAGGCGGCGATCACTCGGTCGTGGGCTCAAATATCTTTCGCGCCTACGCCTCAAAGCTAAATTTGAGCGCAAAAGCCGTAAATATCGGTGTTACGCTCGTGCGCTACCACACGCTGATGAACGACGTGGCAAACCGCGAGGACATCTACGATCAGCGCACGATTTTTAGCTTTATCTCAAAACTAGGCGACCCGCAAACGCTAAAACTTTCCTACATCGTCGCCTACTGCGTGATAAACGCAACCGACGAAAAGCTCTATACGCCCTATCTGGCGCGACTTTTGCGCGAGCTTTACGGCATTTGTTTGCAAAGCTTCGAGGATGAAAACCTGCTTGATGAAGCTTCAAGGCGCGTAAAAAAGGAGCTCAGCATCAGAAGAAACGCCAAATTTGCCGCCTTAAGCGAAAATTTGAAAGAAAAAATTTTTGCTATCAGGTCAAATTTGCTCTTTGCCAAATACCAACCAGCAGACATCATCGCTATCGCCTGGGCCGCGCAAAATGCGGATAAACTAAGCGTGCAGGTACAAAATCACCAAAGCCTAAGCATCGAAATTTACGCGCAAAACTATCCAAATTTAGCCGTTTTGCTCTCGGCTCTGGCGCACCTTGATCTTGGATTTATGGAGATTTTTGAGGGTAAATTTTACGTCAAGCTCGAGTTTAATAAAAACGTAAAATCAAGCGAGCTAGAAACTCTAAAAAACCTCATCGAGATCTCGCTAAAAAGCGGCGCCTCAGCGCAGATAAATCGCCCGACAATACTAAAAGGCGAGCTAAATTTCGACGCGAACCACTCGCAAGAGTACGCAAAGCTGGGCATAAACGCGAAAGATCAGCGCGGACTGATGGCTTACGTATTGGGAGTTTTTAAGGAATTTGATGTAAAAATAGCCAACGCTAGAATCCAAACCGTAAAAAATAGGACGCGAAATTTGCTGCTTATCGAAAAGCGCGAGGGCGTGGATTTGGGCGAAATTTTAAAATTATTAGAAAGCGAGTAAACATGTGCGGAATCGTCGGTTACGTCGGCAATAGAGAAAAAAGGGAGTTTATTTTAAACGGATTAAAAGAGCTTGAGTACCGCGGCTACGACAGCGCCGGCATGGCAGTGATGAGCCTGGATAGCGGCTGCGACAAATGCGCGCAGGAAATCGCCTTTTTCAAAGCCATCGGCAAGCTTGAAAATTTAGCCAAAAAATCAGAGGGCTTTAGCTCTAGCGGCGAAGGCGTCGCGATCGGTCACACGCGCTGGGCTACGCACGGAAAGCCTACCGAGATCAACGCCCACCCGCACCTGGGCGAGCACTCTTTCGTCGTTCATAACGGCATCATCGAAAACTACAAAGAGCTAAAAGAGGAGCTTGAAGCAAAGGGCGTTAGCTTCCTCAGCCAAACCGATACCGAAGTCATCGTGCATCTTTTTGAGGAAAATTTAAAAACTATCGGCGAGCCTTTTAAAGCGTACGAAGCCACGGTTGCGCGCCTACACGGCGCATACGCGACGCTGCTTATCACCAAAACGGCT
>CAURRL010000162.1:0-3707 GCA_963526895.1 uncultured Campylobacter sp.
CAAGGGACAGTGTAACAGAAAGCAAACTGCCGCTTCGGCGGTAAAGGTGAAACGGCGGGGTAAGAGCCCACCAGCGCGGCGTGCAAGCGCGGCGGCTATATAAACCCAACTCGCAGCAAGAAGGGATGGTTTTGAGTCTTATGTCAAACCCTTCGCTAGAGCCAAATTGTAAAATTTGGAGTAGATAAATAATCACTCACGACAGAACTCGGCTTATCGCCATGCCTTTTACTACTTTTATTTCATCAAATTTTTAAATTTACGTGTTTTTACTACGATAAACCGCTATCTTGACGGCATGTTTTGAGAGGTTTGGGCAAATTTAAGCTGAGGTTTGCGGCGAGTAGCAGAGTAAAATTTGTTCAAATTTTACAGTCATTAATAGGGTTTAAATTTGAAACGGCACAAGGCACGTCCTATTTGATTTTAAATATCCCAAATTTCTAAAATTTGCGGACATAGGGCGCTAACGGCTAGTTTTAATTTGGATTTTTGTTCGTCGCTCGGTTCGTCTATGGTCTCAAATTTCCCAAATAGTTCGGCGATCTCAAGCCAGCCTATTATATCCAGATCAAATTTAACCAAATTTGACGCGCAAAGATATCCCGCGTCGTGGTCGTAAAAAGCGACCTTGCCGCCATCTAAGCAGGCTAGCCAAAGATCACCTGTGCCCGTATCTGCAAAGATATAAAACTCTCGCAGTATCTCGCTCTCGCCCTCAAAGACAAATTTCGCTTCATCGTTAAATTTGACTAGTTCGTGTTCCTTCAGCACTCTAAAGTCGCCCGCTATTTCCGCGCCGAACCTGTTTTTTAAAGCGTCCTTTACGTCGTTTTTCGTCATATTTTGCCTTTGATGGATAAAATTTAGAGGAGAATTTGAGATAAAAGCGCCGTAAATTTGAGAAATTATCTACGACGCTATATATTTTTTTACGTTTTTTAGTTTTTCTAGCTCTTTGCCGAGCTCGGTTCTGTTTTTTTGTATCAAATTTATCGCTGCACCCAGAAGCTCCTGAGCTTGCAGGGCATCCTCTAGGCTGTCAAATTTACTAGGAGTCTCGCCCGCTAGTGCCGCGATAGCCTCCGCATCATCGTTAGCTACGGCTATTTTGAGCTCATCCAGCCACATCGGCTTGCCCCGCGCCAGTCGTCTCTTTCCATGCTTCAAGCAGCTGCTTGGTTACGCTCACGACCTCGTTTAGGCTCTGCTCGTCGTTGTTTATGTTTGCCATCGACAGCAGCTGGATTTGCCTCGTATAAAGGCCGCTTAGATAGTGTGCGACGCTACCTTGGTTGTAGTCTAGCGAGTTTAAAAGCTCGATAAAGATGGCGTTCGTGCGGTTTATGAAATATACTTTTTTCTCCACGTCGTTATCTTGCATTGCTTTTCTAGCTCTAAAAATAAATCTCAAAACGCCCTCGTAAAGCATCTCGATGAGCTTGGTAGGCGACTCGATGCCGCCTACCGCGTTTTGCGAATACGCCGCGTGTGCAGTGTTGTATTGCATAAATTTACCTTTTATTTCTTGTTATATTCGGCTTCGATCATCGATTTTAGCGACGAAAATTCGCTATTTAGCTTGCTGATGATCTTGTCGTATGCCAAAAATCGCTCTTCCATCGTGGCGTATTTTGCATCGAGCGACTTTTGCGTTTTTTCTTTTTCAGAGTCCAGCGACTTTTTCTCGTCGATTAGGCTTTTTGAATACTTCGTCAAAGTGCCGTCTTTTGAGTTTATCATACCATCGACCGTGTTTTTGAGCGATGAAAATATCCCCTCTGTTCTCGTGTAGGACGCCGTAGCTTTGGCTGGCGTGAATCCAAATTTATCCAGCACGGTGTTGTCGCCCTTGACTTCAATTGATGTGCCGTCTTTGCTTTTTAGCACGATTTGCTTTTCGCCAGAGCCAAGATACGCTTGCACGCCTGGGATCTGCGCGTCATTTATGGCTTTTAGCAAGGCTAGGGCGTTATCTTTTGCCGAATTTGTCGCTGGTGTGGCTGGTAAATTTATCTTTTTGCCGTTTATCGTCATCTCTTCATTTTTTATTTCCAGCGAGCCTGCTTGCACGTCTTTTGTGGTAGGAAACTGCGTCTCGCCGTAGTTATTACCACCGGCAAATATCTTTTGCATCGTCGGCAAGTCCTCGCTTAACTTGGCGTTTAGCTTTGAGTTGTCAAGCTCTAAAAGCCCAGATTTATTTAAACTTATGCCGTAAGCGGCTAAATTTCCCATTTTGATGACATTGCCGTCTTTATAGGTCTGGTTGCCAAAGAGAATTTTATTTATCGTTGATTTGATACCTACGATCTCGCTCACGCCCTGAAATGTCCCTGATTTTTTCGTGTCAGAGTCGTAGTCGGTTGCGACTTTTAGGTTATTTGCGAGGTTATTGTAGGCAGTTACTAGACTTTGGACTGCTTTACTGATGTCGCTTGTGTCTTCTTTGATAGAAAATGTCGTTTTGCCCGTTTCTCTTAGCTTTATACTCATGCCAAGAGTTAGGTCTTTTACGCTGTTACTACTACGCTTTATCGTGATGCCGTTATAGACGAACTCAGCATCTTGTGCGGTTGAAATTTTATTACCCGCGATATTTGCGCTGTCCCAGCCAAGCTTGCCCAGCACGTCGTTTGCACCGTTTAGCGCAGTGCCGTTTTCATCGACATTGGTGATCTCGATTTTATTTTCAGCTCCGGTTTGCTTTGATTGAAGTATGAGCTGATATGGATTTTCGCCGCCCACTTTCATTGTTTTTGCCGAGACCGCGCCGTTTGTGGCTTCGTTTATCTTTTCGGCTAGCTCTTCAAGCGAAGTGGTGCTTTTGACATCGATCTTGTATGTCGTGCCACCTACTTTTATGCCAAATGTGCCGTCCTTGCCGATAAATGAGCTTTGGGTCGCAAATTTTGAGCTTTGATAGACATCCTTTTGAGCCAGTTGCTTTACGTCTATGTCTATGTCTTGTAGTGCTAAACCCGCACTCGCCGTGATCTCAGCACTTTTGCCATTTGTGCTGGTGCTTCTTTTTAGATACGTGCTATCATCAGCTAGTGTCGAAACGGCTGATTTAAACGTGCTTAAAAGCGTGTTTAGGGCGGTTAAGTCTTTTTGCTTTGTCGCGTTTTGAGTGATTTTATTTGAGACTGGTTTGATCTGGCCCGCTTCGTCGACGGCCTTTAGCTTATCTATAACCTCTTGCGTTAAAACTTGGCTACCAAAGCCAAGAGAAGAAACTTTACCTAGTGCCATTTTTAGCTCTCCTTGTCAAATAAAACTCCGACTGCCTCTCTAAAATATTCGCTTAGCTTCATTGCTTGTTCAGTCGGGATTTTGCGGATCACGTCGCCGGTTTTCATCTCCATTACGTTTACGTACATGGCCTCTATCTTGTCGTTGTAGCCAAAGCGTATGCTGGTGCCTAGATATTCCATTTGTCTATTTAATTTTTCGGTGGCTTCTTTTACTTTTTCATTTAGCGTTTCGTTGTTTTGCTCGGTTAAATTTTGCGTCGTATCTTGCTGGATCTGCGTCCTTTCGACCTCTCTAGTTTGCGTAGAACTTTGTGCGTGCGAGCTTGTAGCTACGTTTGCCATCGGTTGGCTCGCTACTTTGAAAATTTCCATATTTTCTCCTTTAAATATTTGCTAGCTTCTATATCGTCAAATTTGTAAATTTTTTTAGCCCAGTTTGGGAAAATTTTT
>CAURRL010000163.1:0-3662 GCA_963526895.1 uncultured Campylobacter sp.
GGCGTATCGATGTTTGCTATGTTGCTAGAAATCATCTGCTGGCGCAAATTTCTGCTTGCCAGCGCGCTTTCTACGAGCGGTTTTGATTTTGAGGTTTGGATACCTGCGAACATTTTCTTGCCTTTTTTATCTAAATTTTACTAGATAATAAGCAAAAGACATTCCAAATTTAGGGTAAATTTTTAAATTCGCTAAACCCGCTAGGCTGCTGTTTTAGCTCGTTAAATTTGGCTAAAAACTCGCTTCGCCTCATCGCTTTTGCACCCATAAATTTTAGGTGCTCGTTCATGACCTGGCAGTCGATGATAAAATCAAACGGCTCTAAGGCGCGACAAAGCGCGATGAGAGCAACCTTTGACGCGCCGGTTTTTAGACTGATCATGCTTTCGCCGCAAAAGACCTTACCGAAAATTTGCCCGTAAAGCCCACCTGCCAGCTTGCCGTCCTCATAAACCTCCACGCTGTGCGAGATGCCGAGACGATGCAAATTTACGTAGGCGCGTACGATGTCTCCCGATAGCCATGTGGGTTCGCGTTTTTCGCGCTCGCTTTTGCAGATTTTTAGGAAATTTTCAAAGTCGTAATCAAACCGTACTTCAAATTTTTTAAGTGCGGATTTTATGCTTTGTTGCACCCTTACTTCGCCTGGAATCAGCACCGCGCGCGGGTCTGGCGACCACCAATATATAGGCTCGCCGGGTAAAAACCACGGGAAAATGCCTTTGTCGTAAGCTTGCAAAAGCGCCTCGGCGCTTAGGTCGCCGCCGACGGCCAAAGGGGAGTTTGCAGGGGCTTTTGCGGGGTCGGGAAAGTTATAAATTTTTTCCAAATTTGACCCCGCGACCGCTTATTTTAAAGCTTCAAATTTAAACGCCAGCTCACCGTTTTTTAGCATGATATTTGCTATGCCGCCGTTTTTTAGCGCGCCGAAAAGTATCTCGTCGCTAAGCTTGGTCGAGATCTCGTCTTGGACCAGGCGTTTTAGATTTCGCGCGCCGAATTCTTTACTATAACCCTTTTGCCAGAGGTATTTTTTTGCTTAGGCGGAGGCTTTTATGACGACTTTTTTCTCGGCGAGGCTTGAGTTTATTTCGTTAATGATTTTTTGCGCGATGAGGCCTAGCGCGTCCTCGCCAAGGTCGTTAAAATGCACGATTTTATCGATGCGGTTGCGAAACTCAGGGCTGAAAAATCCCTTTACCGCCGAGTCCGCTTTGCCGCTTTCGTCCTTGCTAAAGCCCAGCGTCGGCGCCTCTTTTGAGCCCAAATTTGAGCTCATTATGATGACGGCGTTGCGAAAATCGCTCTTTGCGCCCGTATTATCCGTGAGGCTTGCACTGTCGAAAATTTGCAAAAAGACATTTATCATCTCGTCGCTAGCTTTTTCGATCTCGTCAAACAAAATCACGCTATAAGGATGCTTTTTAACGGCGTTTGTGAGTATGCCGCCCTCTTCAAACCCGACATATCCAGGAGGTGCGCCGATGAGACGCGAGACGCTATGCTTTTCCATGTATTCGCTCATATCAAATCGCTCGAAATGCACGCCCAAATTTCGCGCTAGAGCCGCGCTTAGCTCGCTTTTACCCACGCCGCTTGAGCCTGTAAATAAAAACACCCCCACAGGCGCGTTTGGCTGTTTTAGCCCTGCATACGAGCGCTTGATCGCCGCTACTAGCGTATCGACAGCATCGTCTTGACCGAAAATTTCATACTTTAGCCTTTGGGCTAGATTTTTCAAATTTGCCGCAGCGTCTGATTTTAGATTTGTATCCGGGATGTTTGCCATCTTGCTCAAAACCGCGCTTAGATCGGACATTTTTACGGTTTTGTTTTTACTTTGCAGAGCTAGAGCCGCGCCGACCTCGTCGATTAGATCGATGGCGCTATCGGGTAAAAATCTATCGTTTAGATATTTTTTAGCTAGCTCCACGCTTTTAGCTAAAATTTCGTCACTAAATTTGACGCCGTGAAAGCTCTCGTATTTGGCGCGAAGCCCTTTTAGGATCTCGACGCTCTCGTCCGCTCTCGGCTCTACGACGTCGATTTTAGCAAATCGGCGCGAAAGGGCTTTTTCTTTTTCAAAAAAGCTGCGATACTCCGCGTATGTCGTCGCTCCGATGCAGCGCAGCGAACCGTTTGCAAGCGCTGGCTTTAGCAAATTTGACATATCAAGCCCGCCGCCGTTTGTAGCTCCAGCGCCCACGATAGTGTGTATCTCGTCGATAAAAACTATCGCATCCTCCTGCTCGGCCACCTCGTCCATCACGTCTTTTAGGCGTTTTTCAAAGTCGCCGCGGTACTTCGTGCCAGCTATCATCGCGCCGATATCTAGTGCGAAAATTTGCGCCTGTTTTAGCCGTTGCGGCACTTCGCCGTTTGCGATTTTTAGCGCGAGCCCCTCTACTACGGCGGTCTTGCCCACGCCCGCTTCGCCTACTAGGATTGGATTATTTTTCTTGCGGCGGCTTAGCGTTTGCATTAGCCTTGCTAGCTCGTTTTCTCGCCCGATGATCGGGTCTATTTTGCCCTCGGCGGCTAGTTTGGTTAAATTTGACGAGTATTTGGCGAGGTTTTGGAAGTTTTTAGCGCGAGTCTGCTTGTCGTCTTTTGCGTGTTGTTTTATCTTTTGCGGATCGACGTCGTAAAATTCTAAAATTTTAGCCCCGTACGTGTCGCCTCTGGCCGCGATTTTAAAGAGCAAATCCCTGATACCGACGTTTTTGTCCTTTAGCTCAGTGTTTAGCTCTTTAAAAATTTGTTCCAAAAGCACCGTCATGCGCGGCTGTTTGTGGTGTGGGACTTGTTCGTTGGTTTGCAAAAGATAGTTTTTTAGATCGCTTTTTAGTCCCTCGACGTCGGTTAGACCCGCGTCAGCTAGGATATCTCTAGTCTCTTCGTTTAAATTTACCAGCACGAAAAGCACGTGCTCGCTGGTTAGATACTCGTGAAAATTCGAGTAGGCAAACTGCCCGGCCTTTTCCAAAAGATAGCTTAAATCCGAGTCAAACATCATTTCCTCCTCTTTGCGCCTTTTGCGCGCCCGTTTTTGCGGGCTATTCTTCCTCGACGACGGCCTTTAGCGGATAGCCCGCGGCGGCTGCGGCTTTTAGCGTTTGGTTTTGTTTTGTTTGGGCGATCTCTTTATTGTAGATGCCGGCCACTCCGCTACCTTCGTTGTGGATTTTTAACATCACGGTTACCGCGCTTTGGGCTGTGTGGTGAAAAATCTCGACAAGCACGCTCACGACAAAATCCATACTCGTAACATCGTCGTTTAGTAAAACAACTTTAAATTTACGCGGAAATTCCGGTTTTTCCTTTACGTCTATGCCGTGCTCCCGCTCGGTGTCAGTTTTAGCGGGCATTTTTTATTCTTTCAAAATCCTTCGTCATCGCGTCTAGATGGATGCCGCCTAGGTAGTATTTCACGCCAAATTTTCCGCTATCTACGTCGGTTAGCTCCTGATATACGCCGCCTTTTAGCACCATTTTTATCGGCACGCTCTCGAGTCGCTCGTATTTTATATCCTCTAAAATTTGCGCCGAAAGCTTGTCGTTTGTCTTTATATCGTTTGAGATAAAGTAAAAGGCGTTGTATTTTTGCGCGAAATTTTCCACGACGTACTCGTTCGTGACGTTTTAAAAGTGCGTAAGAGCGA
>CAURRL010000164.1:0-3649 GCA_963526895.1 uncultured Campylobacter sp.
GATCGCCTGAGGTTACCTTTGAGGAGAGCGAAAGCGGCTTTGTGATCAGGCTGCCTGCAAATTTACTCTTTGCAAAAGATAGCGCACAGCTGCAAAACGACGACGCGCTGCTGTTTTTAAAACGCATCGCGATGGTGATAGCAAAGCTACCGCCAGACGTCGTAGCAAACGTGATAGGACATACCGACAGCGAGCAGCCGGGATCTGCCGAGTTTAGAGACAACTGGCAGCTATCATCTGCGCGCGCCATCAGCGTAGTGAGCGAGCTCATCAAAGACGGAGTCGATCCTAAAAAGCTAACAGCGTCCGCAAAGGCCGAATTTGAGCCGTTTGCGACGAATTTTACCGAGCAGGGCAGGGAGAAAAACCGCAGGGTCGAGATACACTTCGTTTCGTTAAATTTAGACGACAAAACCAAAACGCAAAAAAGCATACTGGACGCACAGGAGTAAATTTGAAAAAACTGACGTTTTTGCTGTTTTTTATATTTGCGGCGGTCGCGATCGGCGAGGATAACGTCACGATCCCGACCGTAAATCTCAGTCTAAGCGCGCCCACTACGCCCACCCAGCTAGTTAGCTCGCTAAACGTCCTACTGGTCCTCACCGTCCTCACGCTCGCTCCTTCTCTCGTATTTATGATGACGAGCTTTTTACGGCTCATTATAGTTTTTTCGTTTTTGCGCCAGGCGATGGGTACGCAACAGATGCCGCCATCTACGGTGCTTATTAGCCTTGCGATGGTGCTTACGTTTTTTATCATGGAGCCTGTGGGCAAGCAAGCCTATGAAGCGGGCGTGCAGCCCTATCTAAGCGAACAAATCGGCTACCAAGAAGCCTTTGAGCGCGGCGTAAAGCCGTTTCGTGAGTTTATGATAAAAAATACGCGCGAAAAGGATCTAGCGCTGTTTTTACGTATCAGAAACATGCCAAATCCGCAAAGCTTCGACGATATTCCGCTCACGGTCGTGATGAGCGCGTTTATGATCAGCGAGATGAAAACGGCATTTGAGATCGCGTTTTTGCTCTATCTGCCGTTTTTAGTCATCGATATGGTGGTTAGCTCCGTGCTTATGGCGATGGGTATGATGATGCTGCCGCCGACGATGATTTCACTGCCTTTTAAGCTACTTATTTTCGTGCTCGTCGACGGGTGGAATTTGCTCGTCATGAACCTTGTTAAAAGCTTTCATTAGGTTTTTTGTCGCTATAATCTTAAAAATGCTCCGCGCGCCGCTTAAATTTTCATTTTATTTTACCTACGGCGCCAGACTTCAGACGGCGCAAACCCGCTCAAATTTAGCCCGCGCCGCCGAGAGCTAATAGGGAAGGCTTTAGATGAAAAAAATTTATATATTTTTGAGTTTTTGCGTTTTTTTAGTCGGTTCGGAGGTTAAATTTGAAGGAAATTTGCCAGAGCTGATTTTGGCCGCACAGAGCTCAAATTTGGCTCAAATCTCAAACTACGAACCGCAAAAAGCGCAGCTGCAAAAAGATGCCGTAAAGAGTGCATATATGCCAAGCCTCACAATCGACGGCGGATACAGCTTTTTAAGCGGCGACATCAACGTCCTGCGCCCGCAAAGAGCCGCCACGGCAAGGGCGATTTTGGAGCTTGCAGTTTATGATGGCGGCAAGCGCGAAGCTCTGCTAAGCTCGCTTTCGCATCTTAGCGCGGCTGAAATTTTAAAAAACGAGGATTATCAAAATTTGCTTGCATTTAACGCGACTAAGCTTTATTTTAGCTTTTTGTCGCTGGGCGAGCTCGCGACCGCAAAAGAGGGCGAGATAAACTACCTAAAAAATGCGCTAAATAGGCTGGAAAAATACTACCGCGCAGGACTTAGCGACGAAAGCGAGTATGAAGCTATAAATGCTAGATACGCCATGGCGCTAGCCGAACGCCTCGAAATCACGCAAAATCAAAACGAGATAAAAAATCAAATTTACGCGCTAACGGGCAGAGATATCGAGCCTGTGGCTGGCTCTAGGATCGCGTTTGCAGACGACGACTTCGCACCGCAAAAAAACGAAAAGCCGGAGCTTGAGGCGCTTAGGCTAAATTTCGCCGCGGCCTTGGAGGACAAAAAGATAACCGCGTCCGAGACGAACCCGCAAATTTTCATAAAGAATACCTACACTTTTATGCGCACTCACTACGATAGAAACCTGCTGCCAGCACAGTATAGAAGTGCGCTAGAGCCGTATTTCGACGACTTTTTTAAGCCAAATTTAAATACAAACGAGCTGATTTTGGGCTTTAGCTGGAAGGCGTTTGATTTTGGCGCAAACAAAAAGCGGCGTGAGATAAAGCGCATTAGCGCGCTGCAAGCGAAGCTAAATTTGGATCAAAAGCGCTTGCAAAACGAGCTAAATTTGACGAATATCAAAAACGACCTAAAGACGCTCGAGCAAAAGATAGCCGCGGGCGAAAGCGCGCTAAATTCGGCGCAAATCTCGCTAAAAGCCGTTAGCAAAAAATACGAGGCGGGGCTGCTTGGATACGTCGAGTTTTTAAATGCTACCGCGCAGAGCTTTAGCGCGGGTAGCGCGCTGGAGCTAAGCAAGAGTAAATTTGAGATCAAAAAGGCGGAGTATCTGTATGAACGCGGCGGCAAGATCGCCGAAAATATCGAAAAAACGGAGCGCAAATGAATAAAATTTTACTATTTTTACTGAGCGCGGCGGTTGTGCTTTGCGCACAGGATAAAATTTACGCGAGCTTTGACGTCGCGGCCGCAAAAGACGCACATCTCGCGTTAAAGGCCGTGGGTATCGTAAAGACCGTAAACGTAGAAATAGGCTCCGCGGTAAAGCGCGGTGACGTGCTACTAGAGCTTGAAAACGAGAGCGAAAAGCTAGCCATAAAGCTCGCTCAAAACGACCTAGAGAGCGCGCAGGCGGCAAAAGCCTACGCAAAAAGCGTGCTGGATAAATTTAAACTTGTTCAAAGCGTGAGCTCGAAGCAGGCTTTTGAAAATGCGGAATTTGATTTTAAAAACGCGGCGCTGGCCGAAAACAGAGCGCATCTGGCGCTAAATTTGGCGCAAAAACGGCTCGAAGACACGCGGCTACTCGCGCCTTTTGACGGGACGATATCTGGCAAGAGTATCGAGGTCGGCGAGGGTGTGGGCGGCGTAGCGCAAAAGCTGATGTCTATATTTTCATATCCAGACGTCAAACTCAAGCTTAGCTTTGACGAGAAATTTAAAGACCGCGTAAAAATCGGCAGCGAATTTGTCTATAAACTAGACGGCCAAAGTGAGGAGAGACGCGGTAAAATTAGCCTCATCTACCCAACTATCGACGCGAAAAACGGCAAAATTTACGCCGAAGTGCAGGCGCAAAATTTGACGCCGGGGCTTTTTGGCGAGGGATATATCGTCTCTAGCGCGCAGGACGTGGACGCAACGAGCGATAAAAAGGCCGCCGAGCCTAAAAAAGAGGACGCAAACAAAACATTTGGGCTTAAATTTGACGGCTTTAAAAACGGCGGACTTGCGAGCGCGAAATTTGACGTAGAAAAAACTAGCCTTGGCGTAGCGCGGTTTTCAAATTTGACGCCGCAAACAAAAAGCGAGGTAAATTTGGGCTCAAATTCGGCGAATGTAGTTAAATTTGACGCCGCCGCGAAAAATACAAATTTGACG
>CAURRL010000165.1:0-3644 GCA_963526895.1 uncultured Campylobacter sp.
TCCCTACGAGAGCTTTGATCCCGTCGTACAGTTTATCAGAGAGGCGAGCAAGGATCCGCGCGTGATCTCGATTCGCATGACGCTCTACCGCGTCGATAAAAACTCGCCTATCATCCAGGCCCTCATCGACGCCGCAAACGACGGCAAGCAAGTAACCGTGATGGTCGAGCTAAAGGCGAGGTTTGACGAGGAAAATAACCTACACTGGGCAAAGGCTCTAGAGGACGCCGGCGCGCACGTGATATATGGCATAACGGGCTTTAAGGTACACGCAAAAGTCAGCCAAGTCATCCGTCAAGAGGGCGGCAAGCTCAAATTTTACATGCATCTATCCACCGGCAACTATAACGGCGGCTCGGCGAAAATTTACACCGATGTGAGCTATTTTACGAGTAGGGCGGAGTTTGCGAGCGATACGACGACGTTTTTTCACATACTTTCGGGCTTTTCTAAAAATCGCCGCTTGCAGACGCTCTCTATGTCGCCGATGCAGATAAAAGAGCGCGTGCTAGAGATGATAAAGACCGAGACCGCACATGGCGAGCAGGGCAGGATCGTAGCCAAGATGAACGCGCTAGTAGATAGCGACATCGTGGATGCGCTAGTAAAGGCTAGTAGCGCGGGCGTAAAGATCGACCTCATCGTGCGCGGCATCTGCTGCGTGCGCCCGGGCGTGAAGGGCTTAAGCGAAAATATCCGCGTGAGATCGCTCATCGGCAAATACCTTGAGCATGCGAGGATATTTTATTTTAGGCACGCCGAGCCTCAAATTTACATCGCCTCCGCCGACTGGATGCCGCGAAATCTCGAGCGCCGCCTAGAGCTCATGACACCGATAATCGATAAAAATTTACAAGAGCGTCTGCTCGAGTTTTTGCGATTACAGCTTAGCGATAACGAGCTAGCTTTTGAGCTGCAAAACAGCGGCGAATACGCCAAAGTAAGGCCAAAAGAGGGCGACGCGCGCATAAACTCGCAAGAGGTGCTCGAGGAGTACGTGAGCGGGATATACAAGGCGACAAAAAAGGATACCGATAAGGGGAAGAGCGAGCAGATGGTGGCGAAACTTTTGAAAGAAAGTTAAGCAGCTTTTGGGAAGGCTTGTCTCGCGAGCACCTTTAACGGAGCTAGTAAAAATTTAGCTCGGCGGACTACTTGTCCAGCCTACGCTAAATTTTTACGTCGCAACCCTTAAATACATCTCGCGATACTTTACCTTATCGTTTTACATTTAAATTTGAAGTCAAATTCGGCTAAATTCGCAAATTTCGACTTCAAATTTTACTCGCCGAGACCCGCATCTTGAAACTACTAAATTTGATGAAAATTTGCAGAAATCTCCGCATGTCGCGAATTTTACTTCGCCGAGCTTTTGCCGTAGGTATTTTGGCTAAAATTTTAAAAATACCGAAATACGCTGAATTTAAGGGATAAAATGAACTCTTTTAACGCCTTTTTCTCTGGTTTTTCGCTCGGACTATCGCTGATCCTTGCTATCGGAGCGCAAAATGCCTTCGTGCTAAAACAAGGCATCAAAAAACAGCATATTTTTCTCGTTTGCGCTATCTGCGCGCTTAGCGACGCCGCGCTGATCTTTGCGGGCGTATCGGGGTTTGGCTACGTAGTGGAGCGCTATCCCGTCATCAAAACCACCGCGCTTTGGGGCGGATTTGTATTTTTGAGCATTTACGGGCTGCGCAGTCTTTATAGCGCGTTTAGCGCCTCGCATGCGCTCTCGGCCAGCGGTGAGGATACGCACGGAGCGGTAAAAACGGCACTTCTAACGCTAGCTTTTACGTGGCTAAATCCGCACGTTTATCTTGACACGGTCGTGCTACTTGGCTCGGTCTCTACGAAATTTAGCGAGCGCGCGGGACTTTTTGGCGCGGGTGCGATGTGCGCGTCGTTTGCGTTTTTCTTTTTGCTTGGATACGGAGCTAGATTTTTGGCGCCGCTGTTTCAAAAGCCTGCCGCATGGAAAATTTTGGAGTTTTTCGTCGGCGTTACGATGATAGCGCTTGGCGCGATGCTAGTGATCGGCGAGTGAGAGCGTTTAAATTTGACGCGAAATTTAGCTTGCGCGTATTTTGCAAGTAAAATTTAATGCTTGCGGTAGTAAAATTTCGCAAAATTATGTTTACAGGAGAAACGATGAAAAAGCTGATTATTTTTATGATTGCGCTGATATTTTGTGGGTGCGGCATAGCGTCAAAGGGCGATGGAGCCTCAAAGAGTATGAATTTCCATATAGCAAAGAGGATAGCCATAGATATGTCGGGCGGTTGGATTGATTTTAATAAAGAAAACTACGATAAATTTTGGAGAAATATACGAAGTTCTGGCTATTATACAAAATATGGATTGGATTGGATTAAGGCTGATGCTTATTCGATGGTAAATTTAAATATAGAGTTTTTGAAATCAGACCTTGAAACTTACAATAGTAAAAATGTGATTAAAACAGCCGATTTTGCATCCTACGAGAAAAATATCGAAAATTTATCTCCAACCGTATCTGGTTACAATACCGAACAAGAATATAAATTAAAAATGGTGATAAGGCAGGCTATAGCTGCATATAATCAACAGCTTCAAATGTTTCAAAACGGCGGTGAATTTAATCTTTATTTATATCTCATGCATGTTGCAAATATCAGCGATAACGGCGTTAGTATATCGATTGACTTTGGGAAAATTAATGGTGTCGGCGAGAACAAAAACGATATAGAAAAATACTTAAACAGAGCATATGAATTAAAACGAAACCTAGATAGTCTTTTTGATAAAAACCATCGTTGGTAATGTATGAATTTTGGCGAAATGAACGACCAAATTTACCTCATCGGCGACGTTCACGGCTGCTATAAAACTCTTTGCGCCTTGATAGATCGCTTGCCGCGCGGCGCTGATTCTAAAATTTGCTTCGTGGGCGATCTGATAGACCGCGGCGAGGGGAGTTTTGAGGTCGTGCAGCTAGCGATGCAGCGCGGTTACGCGGCTGTGATGGGCAATCACGAATACCGCCTTTTGCAACACAAGGACGCATTTTTGCGTGGCGAAATGCCTAACGATCCGCGCTGGTTTTTCTTAAACGGCGGCGCGCAGACTTTTGCATCCTACGCCAAAGCTAGCCGTGCCCAGAAGCTCGCGCACATAGAGTTTTTGTCAAATTTGCCACTATATTTGGAATTTGACGAGTTTAAAAACGTGCAGAGCAGGCGGCTCGTCGTATCGCATTCGGCGGCCGGGCGAATGTGGCCGCTGCGCACCTCGGACGGCGATAGTGCGGCGGAGTTTAGGCGGCATGTGCTTTGCGGCAGGGGCGATTTTAGCCAAAACGATGGCGTCTTTAACGTCTACGGTCATACGCCGATCGCTGAGCCTGATATTATGGAATTTGGCGCAAATATCGACACTGGCTGCGTTTATAAGCATGGTTTTGGCCGTCTTTACGCGCTGGAGTTTCCGAGCATGCGGGTTTTTATGCAGGAAAATATCGAGGAGGGCGGGTGATTTTAGTTAAATATTGAGGCTAAATTTGGCTAAAATTTGAAATTTTATGCACCGAGACTCGAGTCTTTAAAGTATTAAATTTGGTTTTTGGTCAAATTTAACGTTATGTCCTTAAATTTCTTTAAACGAAA
>CAURRL010000166.1:0-3625 GCA_963526895.1 uncultured Campylobacter sp.
TTGAGCTTGGTTTTTAGCTCTAGCTCGGAGTCGTCGCGAACGAGACTAGTTTTAACCGTCGCCATGCTCTCGTCGTCGCCAAATAGGCTCTCAGCCGCGTTTTTCTTGATAGTAGCGGCGTTTTTGCACGCCTCTACGATGTTATCTAGGTTGTTTAGCATCATCTTGCGCGTGAGGCCAAAGCTATCAAATGAGCCCGATTTTATCAGGCTTTCAAAGACTTTTTTATTTACCTTAAAGTTATCCACGCGCGAGACGAAGTCGTCGATATCCTTAAACTCGCCCTTGGCCTGCTCCTCTAAGATATTTTCTATCGCCGCGCCTCCGACGCCTTTTATCGCGCCTAGGCCGTAGATGATGGCGTCCTTGCCCCCTTCGCTAACGACTGAGAATTCTTTGGCGGATTTGTTGACCGATGGCGGCAGGATAGCGATATCTAGGCGCTTACACTCATCGATGTAGCGCGAAATTTTATCGGCATTAGTCTCCTCGCTCGTGATGAGAGCCGCCATAAATTCGGCCGGATAGTACGTTTTCATATAGGCCGTTTGAAATGTCACGTAGGTGTAGGCTGCGGCGTGGGATTTGTTAAATCCGTACGAAGCAAAGTGCAAAATGAGCTCAAACAGCTCGTCGGCCTTTTTGCCGTCTAGTCCCTGAGCCTCGGCTCCTTCGATAAATTTACCCTTTAGCCTATCCATCTCCTCTTTTATCTTTTTACCCATCGCGCGGCGCACGAGATCGGCGCCTCCTAGCGAAAAGCCGCCTATAGTCTGCACGATCTGCATAACCTGCTCTTGATAGACGATGACGCCGTATGTAGGCTCTAGTATCGGCTGAAGCTCTGGGAAAATGTACGTGATAGGCTCCAGGCCGTGCTTGCGCTTGATGAAATCTGGTATTAGATCCATCGGGCCCGGGCGATAAAGCGAGATCATCGCGATGATATCCTCGAAGCAGTCGGGGCGCATATCGGCTCCGACTTTTTGCATGCCTTCGCTCTCTATCTGAAACAGTCCCAGCGTCTGGCCGCTACTGATCGTCTCGTAGGTTTTTGGGTCGTTTTTATTGACCTGCTCCCAGATGATTTCCTTGCCAAATCTCTTTTTTACGAGCTTTACGGCATTATCGATCACGGTTAGAGTCTTTAGCCCTAGGAAGTCAAATTTGATGAGGTCGACGTCCTCTAGGTACTTTAGGCTATACTGCGTGACGAAGTGATCCTCCTCGGCGTTTGGCTGGCGGAAAAGCGGAGTTTTGTTCCACAGCTCCTCATTTGAGATGACCACGCCCGCCGCGTGCATGCCGGCGTTTCGGTTTAGACCCTCTAGATCAAGGGCAAATTTCCAGATTCTATTGGCATTTGAGTTGCTTGCTATCAGCTCGCCGATCTTTGGCTCTTTTTCAAAGGCTTGTTCTAGCGTGATGCCTAGCTCGTCGGGGATGAGCTTAGCCATCGCGTCGGCCTCTGCGTAGGGCATATCGCATACGCGCGCGACGTCGCGGATGACGCCTTTTGCCAGTAGCTTACCAAATGTAATAACCTGTGCGACGTTAAATTTACCGTATTTTTCGATGACATAGTCGATGATCTCGCCGCGGCGGTTTTGACAAAAGTCCACGTCGATATCGGGCATGCTCACGCGCTCCGGGTTCAAAAAACGCTCGAAAAGCAGGTTGTACGGCAATGGATCCAGGTCCGTGATCTTTAGACTATACGCAACCAGGCTGCCAGCCGCAGAGCCGCGCCCTGGACCAACCGGCACGCCACGCTTTTTAGCTTCGTTGATAAAGTCCCAAACGATCATCATGTAGCCCGGGAAGTTCATCTTGTTTATGATATCTATCTCGCGTTGCAGGCGCGTGCGATACTCCTCATGGCGCTCTGCGGGGACGAATTTCAGCCTCTCCTCTAACCCCTGCCTACACTCATACTCAAACAGCACGCTGTCGTTTGGTATGCTGTAGCGTTTATCAGGCTCTGGCAGGCTCAAATTTCGCTCGGCGGCGTACTCGAGCGTAAATTTAAAATTTGGCGGCGTAGCGTCGCCTAGTTTGATCGTGAGGTCGCATTTATCTACGATTTCTTGCGTGTTTGCGACGGCTTCTGGGATATCGGCGAAAAGCTCGCTCATCTGCGCGGGCGTCTTGACGTAAAACTCGTGTACGCTGTGGCGCAGGCGGTTTGGATCGTCTAGCAGTTTGTTCATCGCGATACACATGAAAACCTCGTGCGCATCGGCGCGTTGCTTAAACGTATAGTGCGTGTCGTTGGTTGCGATAACCTTGATATTTAGCTCCTTTGCTAGGCGCAAGATCTCATCGTCGATCCTGCGCTGATCACCGATACCGTGGCGCATGATCTCGAGGTAAAAATCATCGCCAAAGACCTCTTTGTACCATAGCGCGGCTTCCTTCGCCGCCTCGTATCCGCCCGCGCCGAAACGCAAATTTCGCTCGCTTTGGTTGAGGTTCCAGTTCACCTCGCCTTGCAGGCACGCTGAGGAGCAGATGATGCCCTCGCTGTGCTCTTTTAGCATCTTTTTGTTGATACGCGGATAATAATAAAACCCCTCGATATAGCTCATGGAGCTCAGGTACATCAGGTTTTTGTAGCCGATTTCGTTTTTGGCGATGAGGCAGAGGTGGAAGCGCTGCTTGGTGCTTTTATCCCCTAGCTCCTCGCCGTTATGAATGTAAGCTTCGATGCCAATTAGCGGCTTTATGCCTTCATTTTTCATCGTTTTATAAAAGTCTATCGCGCCAAACATATTGCCGTGATCGGTGATGGCTGCGGCTTTGACGCCTTGGCTTTTTAGCGTTTTTGCTAGCTCTTTGATACGGTTCGCGCCGTCTAGCAGCGAATACTCCGTGTGCAGGTGCAGGTGCGTAAAATCTGTAAAATCGCTCATTTTTCGTCCTTTTTAATGCTTTTGATTTTACAAAAACTTTGCTTTTAGGCTGATAAATCGGTCTTGTTTAAATTTAGCTAGGCTTGGGAAATAGGCAGCTAGAGTGGGCTTTTCGTCAAATTTTAGCTTAAATTTGACGAGGGTTTTGGAGGCAAATTTGATGCCTGCGGCGAGGACGACTCGACTTAAATTTACGGCTCCAAATTTAGTCCAAATTTGAGCGGTAAATTTGATATGAACTCGCAGGCATAAATAAAAATTTGAAGTGCGATCACGAGGGGATTAACGAAAAATTAGATAAGGCGGATAAAAAATTTACCGCGCTTTTTAAACAATCCAAGTGGCGCGTTTAAATTTATCGGCTAAATTTATCCTTAAACATCTCAAGCAAATTTGACAGAGTATCGCATTTTGACGCGTTGAGACCAAGCTTAAGGGCGGCAAATTTATAGTGGATTTTGGCGCCGTCCGCTACGTTCACCGCCGGCGCGCTCGAGCTTTTGGATAGCTTTTTGCCGCCATGCGCTAGCAGGCCGTGATGGATGAAATTTGCGCCCGCAAAATCGTAGCCCAAAATTTGCGCTGCGTACTTTTGCGCCGCCGAGCACGCGAGCAGATCCTCGCCTCGTACGAGCAAATTTACGCCTAAGGTCTCGTCATCCACGAGGCTAGCGAGATTATACGCGGGCGTGTCGTCCTTTTTCCAAACGACG
>CAURRL010000167.1:0-3619 GCA_963526895.1 uncultured Campylobacter sp.
CCAGCCTCGCAAAGCAAATCAGCGAGGTCGAGATCGAAAAAATCACGCGCATCAGCACGCAAAATAGCGAGCTGGATCTAGTCCTTGGCGGCGGCGTCGTGGAAGGCTCGCTGGTGCTAATCGGCGGAAGTCCCGGCATCGGCAAGAGCACCTTGCTGCTAAAAATCGCGTCAAATTTCGCCGCCCAAGGCAAAAAGACGCTATACGTGAGCGGCGAAGAGAGCACCAGTCAAATCAAAATGCGCGCCCAGCGCCTAGATGCGGTAAAAGACGGGCTGTTTTTACTCACGGAAATTTTACTCGAAAACATCCTAGCCGAAGTGCGCAAAAACGAGTATAAAATCCTCGTCATCGACTCCATACAGACCCTTTACAGCGAAAAAATCGCCTCAGCGCCAGGCTCCGTATCGCAGGTGCGCGAGATCACCTTCGAGCTCATGCGCCTAGCCAAAAACGAAAATATCTGTGTCTTTATCATCGGCCATATCACAAAAGACGGCTCGATCGCGGGGCCGCGTATTTTGGAGCACATGGTGGACGTGGTGCTATATTTTGAGGGGGACTCCAGCCGCGAGCTGCGTATGCTACGAGGCTTTAAAAACCGCTTCGGCTCGACTAGCGAAGTGGGGATTTTTGAGATGAGCGAAAACGGACTAATCAGCGCCAACGATGTCGCGGGCAAATTTTTCACGCGAGGCAAGGCTACTAGCGGCTCGGCGATCACGATCACTATGGAGGGTTCGCGCGCGCTTAGCGTCGAGATTCAGGCGCTCGTGTGCGAGAGCGCGTATCCTAAGCGTAGCTCCACAGGCTACGAAAAAAACCGCCTGGATATGTTGCTAGCGCTACTTGAGCGCAAACTAGAGATCCCGCTGGGCCACTACGATGTCTTTATAAACGTGAGCGGCGGCGTCAAGATTAGCGAAACTGCGGCCGATCTAGCCGTGGTCGCAGCGATCATCTCTAGCTTTAAAAACCGTCCAATCAGCAAGGAGAGTGTATTTATGGGCGAACTTAGCTTAAACGGCGAGATTCGCGAGATATTCAACCTCGATCAGCGCCTAAAAGAAGCCAAAACGCAGAAATTTAAAAACGCGATCGTGCCAAGCAAACCGCTTGACGCACAAGGGCTAAAATGCTTCGTCGCAGGCGATATCACGCAGGTTTTGGAGTGGATGTAGGTTTGTTACAACCAATACTTTACTTCAAGGCTCTATATATGCTTTAAGCAAAGAAGTTATTTCAAAAACATGTAGTATATTTTAGCCCTATTTTGCAAACCATCTCATGATGGCTTGCAAAATTATGTACTTTCTTTTTTTATCAATTCACCAAACACTGTTTGTAAATTTGCCAAGGTTTTTTCGTCTTTTGCTTCAAATCTCGTAACGATAACAGGTGTCGTATTTGAGGCTCGTACTAGCGCCCAGCTACCATCCTCAAACCTCACTCTAACACCGTCTATGTCGATGATTTCGGCTATTTTACCTAGGCCTGCTAGCAAATTTTGCGCGTCGCCATTTTCGTAAATTTCAACCAAAACCTCTTTTATCTTTGCCACAAGCTTAAATTTCTGTGCATCGGTCGTTTTTATCTTGATCTCGTCGGTGCTAAAGACTTTTGGCAGTTTATCAAGCTCGCCGTCTAGGTTAAAGCCCTTTGCGACCAGCTCTAGCGCGCGAAACATCGCATATGTCGCATCGTCAAAGCCAAAATACCGCTCCTTAAAGAAAATATGCCCGCTCACTTCGGCCGCCATGTCGATATTTAGCTCTTTCATCGCCTTTTTGATGTTACTGTGGCCAGTCTTGCCCATGAAGCTTTTACCGCCGTGCGCGTCGATCTCGTCGTACATATTTTGCGAGCATTTGACTTCGCCAAGTACACGCGGATTTTTCATCGCAAGGCTATATAGATAGGCTAGCTCGTCGCCTTTTATGTTGCGTTTTTTGGTTAAAACCGCGATACGGTCGCCGTCGCCGTCAAAGCCAAATCCTATATCAAATTCGCCCTTTAGCGCAGATTTTAGATCGGTTAAGTTTTTCTCCTCGCTTGGATCTGGGTGATGGTTTGGGAAGTTGCCGTCGGGCTGTGGATATAAAATTTTCGCATCCAAATTTAACGCCTCGCAAATTTCGGGCAGTACCGCTCCAACTGCGCCGTTTGCGCAGTCAATGACGATTTTAAGCGGTAAGGCTTTTAGATGCGCGAACTGCTCTATAAGAAAATTTTTATAAGGCGTCGCGATATCGAATTTTTCGGCTCTTAGATCATCCGATATTTGCGTTTTTGCCGTGATATCATCCAACACGGCGATTTTTAGCTTTTGCAAATCCTCGCCAAAATAACTATACTTAAAAATCGTGATTTTAAAGCCGTTGTACTCTTTTGGATTATGAGAACCGGTTATCATTATATTTGCGTCAAATTTGTCCGTAAACACGCTAAAATACCCAACCGGCGTCGGTAGCAAGCCGATATCGTAGACTCTGATACCGGCTAAATTTAGCCCGCTAACCAGCCAGCCGAAAATCTCACCCGCACTTAGTCTAGCGTCATATCCTACGCTAACGTTTTTTGCGCCTCGGCGTAGCATCTCTCGACCCAAATTTAACCCGATCGCTTTGATGCTGATTTCGTTTAGATCGCGCTCGTAAATACCGCGTATATCGTATTCTCTAAAAATTTCGTCTATCAAAATTTTACCTTTTTAAATTTATTTTATTTTAAGACAGCGTATTTTAGCATTTTTGGGTTAAATTTTACTAAACGGCGACGTCTCCAAGCTTTGCGTTGATGGCTTCTACTAAGCTTTTTGGCGCAATTTTGATCTGTTTTCCGCGCACCCCGGCACTTACGTAGACGTAGTCTTGCTTTAAAATCCTCTCGTCAAAAAACGTCTCAAACGCCTTTTTCATTGCTATCGGCGAGCAGCCGCCCCTGATGTAGCCCGTCACTTTTTCAAGCTCTCTTAAGTTTAAAAGTTCGCATTTTTTGTGTCCACTGAGTCTAGCCAGAGCCTTTAAATTTAAGCTCAAATCGCCCTGTATGCACGCCACGATGTAGCCTCTAGGCTCGCATTCGCAGACGATGGTTTTATATATTTTTTCTATTTGCTCGCCGCAAACGGCAGATACGTGAACGGCGCTCAGATCGCTCTCATCCACTTCGTATTCGACTAGCTCATAGGGAATACGTTTACCGTCTAGAAACCTCGCGGCATTTGTTTTATGTACCATTGCCTTCTCATTTTTCAAAAATTTAAGATATAATTATAGCTAAAATTTTAAGGAGAATAGATGGCTGAAGAGACGCAAAGCAAAAAAAGCGGCAGCTTAGTTCTAATCATAATCATCGTTATTTTGATACTACTTTTGGTGGTCGGGGGGTTGCTTGCATTTTTATTAATGAGCGGTAACGACGATGCTACGCAGACGCAAACAGCACAGGCACAAACCGAACAAGTCCAATCAGCGGCACCAAAAAGCACGGCAGGCAAACGCTCAAACGACTACATAAATATGGGGCCCGTTTATCCGCTCGATCAGTTTATCGTAAATTTACTTAGCGAAAGCGGCTCGAGATACCTAAAAACAAAGGTCGACCTAGAGCTTAGCGC
>CAURRL010000168.1:0-3607 GCA_963526895.1 uncultured Campylobacter sp.
AGATAACCGAAAAAACTGAATTTCGCATCATTGCTAGCTTGTCGGCTACGCCTATAGCTAGTGCTCCGCCGCTTCCGCCCTCGCCTATAACGACGGCTATCATCGGGGTTTTTAAATTTGCAAATTCAAATAAATTTCTAGCTATTGCCTCGCTTTGACCGCGTTCCTCGGCCGCAACGCCCGGATACGCGCCTGGAGTATCGATTAAAAATAGTATCGGAAGTCCGAATTTCTCAGCCATCTTAGCTATTCGTAAGGCCTTACGGTAACCCTCGGGATGAGGCATACCAAAATTTCTTTTTAGTTTATTTTTAGTTCCTCTGCCCTTTTGCTCGCCTATCACGACGACTTTTTTAGAGCCTATATAGCCGATAAAACAAACTATCGCTCCATCGTCGCGATACGCTCTATCGCCGTGAAGCTCATAGTAATCCCTCATCATGCCTTTGATGTAGTCGATAGCATAAGGGCGATCCGGATGACGAGCTAAGGCAAGGCGCTGAAACTCGTTGAGATTTTTGTAAATTTTAGCAGTCTCTTTTTCTAAATTTTTATTTAGAATTTCTACCGCATGTTCATCGCCGCGAATCCTCGCGTTTGCGATGTCATCATCTATTTGCTTGATACCTTGTTCAAAGTCTAGATAACTTGCCATTATATCTTCTTAAATATAATAGAGCCGTTCGTGCCGCCAAATCCAAAAGAGTTGCTCATAACGGCGTTTAGCTCAGCTTTTCTAGCCACGTTTGGCACGTAGTCTAGATCGCACTCCTCGTCTTTGGTTACGTAGTTTATCGTAGGCGGTATAAGACCTTCTTGCATAGCCATTATAGATACAACTGCTTCTATCGCGCCAGCCGCGCCAAGGCAGTGTCCCGTTTGCCCCTTAGTAGAGCTAACCGGTGGTACATTGCTACCAAAAAGAGCTTTTAGAGCAGCGGTTTCATTTTTATCGTTAGTTGGCGTTGAGGTACCGTGTGCATTAATGTAATCGATCTGCAAATTTCCAGCCATTTTCAAGGCTTTTTTCATCGCAGAAAGCGGCCCTTCAAGTGAAGGCGAAGTGATGTGATATGCATCGCCGCTCTCGCCAAAACCAACCACCTCGGCATAAATTTTAGCCCCTCTGGCCTTAGCGCTTTCATACTCTTCAAGTACGAGCGCACCGCTTCCTTCACCCATAACAAAGCCATCTCTGTCTTTATCAAAAGGTCTTGATGCCGTTTGCGGATCGTCATTTCTAGTAGAAAGCGCCTTCATAGCCGCAAATCCGCCGATACCCACGCCACAAACTGTAGACTCGGAGCCTACGACTAGCATCTTTTGCGCTTCGCCGATCATGATGGTTTTAGCTGCCTCGATGATAGCGTGAGTAGATGCCGCGCATGCCGTTACGCTAGAGATATTAGGCCCTTTTAGGCCATGCTCTATCGAAACTATGCCGCCTAGCATATTTACTAGCGCAGAAGGTATAAAAAATGGAGAAATGCGTCTTGAGCCTTTTTCAAGCAAGATATTGGAGTTTTTTTCGATATTAGGCAAACCGCCTATGCCGGCAGCAGAGCTAACGCCGAAATTTTCAGCGTCAAATTCGCCGAAATTTGCATCGGCCATAGCCTCTTTAGCAGCTTTTAATCCAAGCTGTATAAATCTATCGACTTTTTTTACCTCTTTAGCGTCCATAACGCTAAGAGGGTCAAAGTCCGTTATCTCGGCAGCAATCTGAACTGGAAAATCGCTCGCGTCAAAAGAGGTTATCTTTTTTACGCCGGTTTTACCTTCGCAGATAGCCTTAAAAGAACTATCTTTGTCGAGCCCTAAAGCATTGATCATCCCAATTCCGGTTACTACGACTCTTTTCAAGATCTCTCCTTGCAAAAACTTATTTGTTTAGTTTCTCGATATAGCTTACGACGTCGTTTATAGTGATCAGCTTCTCAGCGTCGCTATCAGGTATCTCAACCTCAAATTTCTCCTCAAGAGCCATAACTAGCTCGACTACGTCAAGTGAGTCTGCACCTAGATCTTCGATAATCTTAGACTCAAGCTTTACCGCATCTGGAGCCACGCTTAGTTGCTCAACTACTACGTCTCTTACGTCATCAAATATTGCCATTTTCTTCTCCTAAAAATAAAAATTTCGTGATTTTAATATATTTTAGCTTAAACTTTCGCAAAAACGCAAAATTTGCGCGCTTACATATATAGTCCGCCGTTGATCTTTAGCGTTTCGCCCGTGACATAGCTGGCGTGGTCGCTTAGTAAAAATGCCACAGCTTCAGCCACTTCGCTAGCGCTTCCGAAGCGTTTTAGCGGGATGTTGTCGCTGTATGTTTTTTTGATCTCATCGCTTAGTTCACTCGTCATATCTGTCTCGATAAAGCCTGGCGTTACGCAGTTAAAGCGGATATTTCTCGCCGCGCCCTCTTTGGCGAAGCTTTTGTTCATCGCGATCATTCCGCCCTTGCTCGCAGCGTAGTTTGCCTGTCCGGCATTGCCCATCTCGCCTACTATCGAAGCTACGTTTACGACGGCGCCGAAGCGTTTTTTGCTCATTACTTTTAGCGCCTCGCGGCATCCGATAAAGGCCGAGGTCAAATTTGCGCCTATCACGCTAGTAAAATCCTCAGTCTTCATGCGAAGCGCGAGCTTGTCGTTCGTGATGCCGGCGTTATTTACGAGGTAGCTTAGTTCGCCGTCGGCATCCGCGATCAAATTTATCGCTTTTATAAACTCATCCTCGTCCGTCGCGTCAAATTTAACCACCGCGGCCTGTCCGCCGTTTGCTACGATTTCAGCCTGCAACGCATCGGCAATTTCTGGCTTTGAGCGGTAGTTTATCCAGACTTTTAGTCCCATTTGCGCTAGGGTTTTGGCTATCTGCGCGCCGATACCGCGACTTGCGCCAGTGATCAGCACGTTTTTTCCGCTAAATTTCATTTTTTCTCCTTGATTTCAAATTCTACTCGCATTTTATCAGACGAAAGCTAAAAAACCGATTTTGCAGCGCAAAACCCATACCGCAAATTTACGCGGCTATCTCGTCAGCTCAAAGCTAAGGTCGATCAGATCCTCCACCTGCTCGGGCGCGATTTTGGAGCTTAAATTTACGCTGATCCAGTGCTTTTTATTCATATGATAGGCGGGCAAAATTTGTTCCCCGTCGCGCAAAATCGCTGCGAGATCGGGCTTGCATTTTAGATTTAGTATTTCAAGCTCCTGCGCGCTTTTAAGCCCCAGCTTGCCGCCGTCCACGCGCATAAAAACGGCGAACCATTTTTGGTTTTTCGCGTGGCGAAATACGGCAAATTCCGGGTGTTTGTCAAATATCCGCTCGCCCTGCGCGCCAAATTTCTCCTCGATATAGCTAAAAACTCGCTTCCGTGCGAGCATCATCTGCCTCCTTTACAAAAGCAAGCGTCCAGATGATCGTCCACTACGCCCGCGCTTTGCAAAAACGCATAGACGCTCGTGGGCCCTAGAAATTTAAATCCGCGCTTTTTCATCTCTTTTGCGATAAACTCTGCAAGCGGCGTGGTAGCAGGCACTTGTTTTATGTTTTCATAGTGATTTATGATGGGCTTGCCGTCAAATTTGGGATCAAATT
>CAURRL010000169.1:0-3604 GCA_963526895.1 uncultured Campylobacter sp.
CCGCGCTTTTAAACGGCAGCCAAAGCATTTAAAATTCGCGCCCAAAAGCCACGAAAATAGCCGCCGGCACGCTCACAACAAACGCCGTAACTCGCATCGAAAATTTAGCCTCTGCAACAAGCGCGATCAAATTTGATTTAGAGTAGTGCTCGACAAATTTTGGCGCAAAGACCGCGCTAAGCTGCGCCACGAAGCTCTCTAAAATAATCGGAGCCGCCTTTGAAACGGCTAAAATTCCCGTTGCGTTGCCGCTTAAAAATATGTTGCAGATAAACAGATCCATACCGCTCATAAGCACGCGGTTTAGGGCGTTAAAGCTATTATAGACGCCTGATTTTAGCAGCTCTTTTATCCGCATAAAGTCAAATTCGCGAGGGTTAAATTTAAGCTCGGGCGTGATGCGGCGCGAAACCCAAACGCTCGTAAAAAAAACAAAGAGCGACGCGACTAGAGCGGAGATCGCGATATAGGCGATCATCGGCCTGAAAAAATAAAAAAGCGCTACGATGAGAACGGCCAAAATAGCGCTAGACGCGGCGTTGCGAACTGAGATGATGTAGAGCTTGTTTTTGATAAACATCGATACGCTAATGACGCCGTTAAAAAGCCCGACGCAAAAATTTATAAAATAAAACGCGAAAGTAAGCCGCACGTCGCCTAGCAGCGCGTC
Organism: uncultured Campylobacter sp.; assembly: GCA_963526895.1. Lineage (GTDB taxonomy): Bacteria > Campylobacterota > Campylobacteria > Campylobacterales > Campylobacteraceae > Campylobacter_A. The sequence goes on from CAURRL010000169.1 coordinate 671, forward strand.
GCTCACGTTTAGCACGCTTTGTAAATTTAAGATAAAAATGCCAGCGCCCAGCAAAATAAGAACGCAAAAAAAGATATTTACGACTAGAACCGACGAGTAGTAGGCGTTTGCCGCGCAGGTGCCCCCTCTGTGCCACTCGTACGCGACGAAGCGGCCGCTAACCGAGTTTATCGCCGCGGTTACGACTAGAGCGTAAGCCACGATAGCGTTAGACAGCCCGACAAAGCCATAGGCCTCGTTGCCTAGGCTTTTTAGGATATAGGGCGTGAGGAAAAAATTTATCCCCATCGAGACGATAAAAACGACGATGGAGCTGATTAAATTTACGAGCATTACAGCCTTGCGTCGGCGTTTTCGTAAACGTTTTTGATATCGTAAACGAGAGCTTTGCTAAATTTTAACCCTTTAAATTTATCGTGTGCGACGGCGATCACGACACAGTCGTAGTCCGCCTCGTCAAAGCTTTTTAGCGGTGCGATACCGTATTCGCGCTTTACTTCGGCTTCGTCCGCCCACGGATCGTAGACGTCCACGCTGCAACCAAAATCCCTAAGCTCCTCGATCACGTCTATCACGCGCGAGTTGCGGATATCCGGGCAGTTTTCCTTAAACGTAAGGCCAAGCACCAAAACGCGAGCCGAATTTATCAAAACGCCCCTTTTTATCATCAGTTTTACGACCTGATCTGCGGCGTATTTGCCCATATTGTCGTTGATGCGGCGTCCGGCTAGGATCATCTCAGGATGAAAGCCAAGCTCCTGCGCCTTGTGCGTGAGATAGTATGGATCCACGCCGATGCAGTGGCCGCCCACTAGTCCAGGACGGAAATTTAAGAAATTCCACTTCGTGCCCGCAGCTTGCAAAACGGCGTTTGTGTCGATGTTCATCTTGTTAAATATCATCGCAAGTTCGTTCATAAAGGCGATGTTGATATCGCGCTGCGTGTTTTCGATGACCTTTGCGGCCTCGGCGACCTTGATAGTAGGCGCTTTGTGCGTGCCGGCCGTTATGATCGAGCGGTAGACCTCGTCGACCTTGTCGGCTACCTCGGGCGTCGAGCCGCTAGTGATTTTTTTGATTTTAGTTACGGTGTGCTCTTTGTCGCCCGGGTTTATGCGCTCTGGCGAGTATCCGCAGAAGAAGTCCTCGTTAAATTTAAGTCCGCTTTGCTCAAGTAGCGGCACGCAAATCTCCTCCGTAACGCCCGGATACACAGTGCTTTCATAGACTACGATGTCGCCTTTTTTAAGCACCTTTGCGACGCTTTGCGTAGCTTTTACCACTGGCGTTAGATCTGGGCGCTTGTTTTTGTCTATCGGTGTCGGAACGGTCACGATAAAGAAATTACAATCCTTTATATCGTCCAAATTTAGGCTAAATTTCATGCCGTTCTCTATCGCTTTTTTCATCTGCTCGGTGCTTAGCTCCAGCGTGCGGTCATACCCACTTTTAAGCTCCTCTATACGGGTGGCATTGACGTCAAAGCCCGTGACTTCGTATTTCTCGCTAAATGCAGCCGCCAAAGGCAGCCCGACGTATCCTAGTCCGATAACGGCTATTTTCATTTATTTTTCCTTTTTAATTTTTTTGGTTCTATCGTTTTTACGCGTTCATACATTCTTATTTCCGCGCCTACGCCCTGCGGAGTTATGATTTTAATAGGGCTAACGCCCGGTAAAATTTGAGTGAATTCGTAATAAACCCGCCTCTTTTTCTTTCCGTCCTTGCAAAGCATCATCGTTTGCGCCAGCTCGTCCCCGCCGCTAAATTCGTAATAAATCCCACTCGCGTCCTCTTTTTCCTCGAGTTTTCCGCCGAGTAAAAAGGCATAGTTGCAGTCGATTTGCATCTCTTTAAAAAACGCGACTTCGTATTTAAAATAATCAGGCGGCATCTTTGAGATAGGTAGCTCAAAAATATTTTCCTCGGTTTTAGCCGCATTTTCGCCCGCTAAAAGCGCAAACGGCAGCGCGCAAGCGGCGATAAAAAGTAAAATTTTTCTCATGCTTTTACTCCGATTTGGAAATACTTAAAGCCCAAATTTGACAGATTTTTCGCGTCGTATTGATTGCGTCCGTCAAAGATCACGGCGTTTTTTAGGCGTTGCTTCATCTCCATAAAATCAGGCGATCTAAACTCGCTCCACTCGGTAACCAGCGCGAGCGCGTCGGCGCCGTTTAGTGCGTCGTATTTGTTTGGGGCGAATTTTAAATTTGAGTTAGGTAGATGTTTTTTAGCTTCGTTTGCGGCTTTTGGATCGTAGGCGACGACGTTTGCGCCGGCGTTTTCTAGCGATTTTATGAGCACTAGCGAGCTAGCCTCGCGCATATCGTCGGTGTTTGGTTTGAAAGCAAGCCCCCAAATCGCCACGGTTTTTCCGCTCAAATTTCCGCCGAAAAATGCTGAAATTTTTTCAAAAAGCACCGTTTTTTGTGCCGCATTTCTGGCCTCTACCGCGCTTAAAACCTGCGGCTCAAAGCCGTTTTGTCTGGCGGTGTAGATGAGCGCCTCGACGTCCTTTGGAAAGCAGCTACCGCCGTATCCGCAGCCAGGATATATAAAGCTATAGCCGATGCGAGAGTCGCTGCCGATGCCTTTTCGCACCAAATTTACGTCCGCCCCCACGCGTTCGCATATGCCCGCTATCTCGTTTATGAAGCTGATTTTAGTCGCTAGCATCGCGTTTGCGGCGTATTTGGTCATCTCGGCGGATTTTACGTCCATGGCGATAAAACGGTCGTGATTTTTCATAAAGGGCGCGTAAAGCTCGCGCATAACGCTTTGCCCCCACTCGCTACTAGAGCCCACTACGACGCGGTCTGGCTTTAAAAAGTCCTCAACCGCCGCACCCTCTTTTAAAAACTCTGGGTTTGAGACGACTTCAAATTTAACATCTACATTTCTCTTTTTAAGCTCAGCCTCGATCACCTCGTG
>CAURRL010000170.1:0-3598 GCA_963526895.1 uncultured Campylobacter sp.
ACAAAATCCACTCAGATACCTTAAAATCGCTCGTAAACGTAAATGATAAGGCTGGTGTATTTTATAAAATGTTTTCAAAAATCGACATAGCAAAAACAGTTGGCAATGCATATAAAATTCTCTCCCAAGTAGCGGGCGACGAGCTACTAAACTCAAAAGAGAGCTTTACTAAAGAAGACCTTGCCAAATTTCCTCAAGGATACGAGTACGAGAAATCAAGTCTAAAAGTAACTAAAGTAAATAAAAACATCTACGACTATGCGTCGGCACGTAGCGCCTTTGACGATAAGTCTGGGAAAACCAATATGGAAACGCTATTTTTTAATAGCTCATATCATGCGTTAACAACAACGCCGCAATATAAGCCGTCAACCAATATCTTTGATAACAATAACGGCGGCAAAGAGAGCGAAAACGTGAGCGTGTTTATAAATCCTCACGGCGAAAGATACACCAACCCTGACGGTAGTATAACCAAAGGAGGCTTGATAACAGCCGTAATAAACTCAAATTTAGACGTACGAGAGGGCGAAACTACGGTTTGGGGCAAGATGCAAGGTTATGACAAAAGCATAAGCGGCAAAGAATACAGACAAAAGCTGGACGCCTTTATTGATTCGCGCAACATCTATGGCATCAAAGGAAGCGAACTTGACGGGCTTAGCAAGGATTACCGAGAATATGTACTAACGTCTCAAAAAATACAAGAGTCGCTTTTGCCCGGTAGCACTGCCTTAAGCGGCAACTCTAACATAACTTACGACGGCAAAGAATCAAAAAGCCTCTTTGAAATAATGCAAGAGGATATGAAAGAGGCGCAAAAACGCCTAAAAAAGCTAATCGAGCAAGAAAAGCGAACACAAAAGATGCTGGGTAAAAATAGAAAATACAACAAAGAGCTAGAGCAAAATACTAGAAAAAATTTAGAAGAACTTGAGGCGATAATGAAATTTAACGCTAAGGGCGTAGATATAAAGGCTTAAAAGGATTAATATGATAAACGGCATAAATGGATTTAACGCAAACGTAAATTATGATTTTAGTAGTGCTCACGAGCGAAATTTAAAAGCACGCGAGAAAAAAGAGGCTATAAATTTAACCTCAAATCAGGCTTCGAATATGGCGGTCGCGCAGCCAAATTCGACAAATCAAGCGAACCCAAAAAATAGCGAAAACGTATCAAATTCAAACAGAATCGACGTAGACTTTAACATTAAAGAGATGGAAGCGGCCATCAGGGAGATAAAAAAGCTCCCGCCCGGCACACCAGCTAATATACGAGGCATATTTTCTCTGAGCGGATATACTCTGGACGAAAAGATAAGCGTATGGGGTAAGATAAGTGGATTAGACGGCTCTTTTAGTAGGAGCGAAGCGGAAAATCTGAAGAAATTTATAAATAGTAGCGGGGCGTTTGGTTTCGATAAACTTACTCGGGATTTGGCGGGATACGATACGACCAATGTCGATGAATTTGCGAAAAAATACATAAACCACGAATACCCATTTTTGGGCATAGAATATAATGCAGGGAATAAGGGGATGGAAATCCTCGACTCCAATATGAGCATGGACGAGTTTAAGGATAGGTGGGCTGAATATACCGTGCTGAAGCGTCTGGGCGAGAGCGGCGCGGAAAGAATATCCGTGGATGGCGAAAATATCGCGATAGTCATTAATAAAAACAAGGCTCCCGTGGAGTTTAGGGAGCTTGAGAGTATCGAGTATAAGGACGAGCAGAGCAAAAAGGCGTTTATAAAATTCGTGCGAGATGCGATAGAAAAGGGTCTGGATATACAAAATCTGCTTGAGGGCAGGGCTGAATTTAAGGAAAATACAAGCGAGGCGACAGCGTTTAAACCTATTCAGGCTACTAGTAAAAGCAAAACATACGTCGATAAAGACATCAGACGCGAATTCTTTGAAAATTTCCTGAAAGTCGAACGCGAAAAAGGAACGGATATAATGGAGCTTTTAAGAAAAACGGGTAAAATAGGGCTTGATATAAAAGCCTAAGGAGCTGCCTTGAAAATACGAATCTACTACGAAGATACCGACGCGGGCGGCATAGTCTATCACGCAAACTATATAAAATACTGCGAAAGGGCGCGCAGCGAGATGTTTTTTGGCTCAGATGTTAAGCCTTTTAGCAAGGACGGGCATTTTGTCGTGAGCGAGATTCGGGCGAAATTTAAAAAACCGGCCGTCCTTGGCGATCTGCTCGAGGTAAAAACGAGCGTGGCGAACCTAAAAAAAGCCTCCGCGCTCATAAATCAAAAAATTTATAAAATCGCAAATTTAAGCTGCAAATGCCAGCCCGAGCTCGTCTTTGAAGCGGACGTCGAGGTTGCGTTTGTTAGCAACCTAAGACCTGCTAAGATGAGCGAGGAGATAGTGGATTTTCTCTCCTCTTATTGCTCGTAAAAGCCGTATTCGCCGGCTTTTAAAACCTTCGTATCATAGACGATCTGCGAGTCCTCGACACTCTCGCTAAAAAGCCTCTGCGCGCCGCGGTTTAGGTAGGTCGCGTAGATGTAGTCAAGCCCGGCGCTAGCGGAGTATCCTACCCAGTTGAAGTTTAAATTTTGCCCCAAAATTTCGTTGTTTGAGTCCAGTGCGCCGTCGGTTTTGGAGATCGAGTTTGCTATGTAGAGCTTTTCTCTATCTTGCGGTTGCATGAGTTTAAAGATGCTCGGCGCGTAGTTTATCTGCGTGCTTAAAAGAGCGTTAAATTTGACATCGTAAAGGCGCATCTGAGAGCTCACCATCGAAGCTTTTACTAGCGGAACGTTTAGGAAAACGGTCGCGCCGCTTAGTCTGGAGTTGCCAGATAGCATTGACTTTAGGTCGGTGACGCCGTTTGCGATCTCGTTTTCGTAGGCTAGCCCGCCGCTAAACTCGTCAGCGTAGCGATTTAGCGCCGCTCCTAGCGCGCTACCGTCAGAAAATGCCGCAACCTGGCTGTTTGAGAAATTTAGCAGTTTTTCGACTTGTCCTTTATAGTCTATACCGCCAAATATCAAATTATCCTGCGGTGAATCAACGCTAGAGATGTGCAGAGTCGGCACAAAAGCCGTCATAGACGGATCTAGAACCTCGTTTAGATATTTTGCGCCCACTGGCGTAAACGGCGCGATGATATATGCGATGTTTTCGCCTCTAGCGCGGGCTAGAGCGCCGTCGATAGCGCTTGGGGCTTCGTTTCCGATGTTGTAAAATTTAACGTCGATGGGGGCGTTTTGTCTGATAATGTAGGCGATAACCGCGTTTGAGACGACGCCGGCGTAGCTTTTTATGCTATCTTGCGGGATGATGACGGCGATCTTAAACTCGGCATTTGAGCTTGGCGTCAAGCTCTCGGTGCCGGCGTTTACGTACGAGCCGTTTAGAGCGTTAAAGGCTTGTAAAATTTCTTGATTAGAGCTGCCTTCGTAGCGAGCCAAAAAGCTGTGCAAAAGACCCTCTCTAACGAGTTCTAGTAAACATGCGTCGCTGCATTTAACGGGTTCTAAATTTATAGAAATTTCGCTTGCGGGCGGGATGGCCGATGGCTTGTCGCTCCTGGCAAATAGCGCCGAGCAGATCAGTAAAACGGTTA
>CAURRL010000171.1:0-3596 GCA_963526895.1 uncultured Campylobacter sp.
GCCTAGAAGTGTGCAAAGAGATCCGCAGCAAATACAACATACCTATCATCATCTCTTCGGCTCGCAGCGACATCAGCGATAAGGTCGTGGGCCTGCAGCTAGGCGCGGACGACTATCTGCCAAAGCCATACGATCCAAAGGAAATGTACGCGCGCATAATGAGCCTAATCCGCCGCTACAAAAAGACCAACGAAGTGCAAGAAGAGGTCGTGGATACGCTATTTAGGATAGATGAGCGCAGACACGAAATCTACTACAACAACGAAAGCCTAACGCTAACGCCGGCAGAGTATGAAATTTTGAGCTATCTTATCAAACAGCACAGCTTTTCAGTCTCTCGCGAGCAGCTAGTTTATAACTGCAAAAGCCTAAAAGACAAGGACTCAAAGAGCCTAGACGTCATCATCGGCAGACTAAGAACCAAGATCGGTGACAGCTCAAAAGCGCCTAAACATATATTTTCGGTACGCGGAATAGGCTATAAACTCATAGGATGAGATACTCCTTAACCACGAAGATTTCGGTAGTTTTCGCGCTGGCGTTTTCGCTTGTTTGCATTTTGTTCTATACGTTTGCGAGCATACAGCTAGATAATGCGTTAGAAAAGATAAAAAACAAGCAGTTAAACGCGATAAACTACCTCATTGCCTCATATGAAAAATCAAATCCGCCTAGCGATTTGACTAATTATTTTAGAAATTTTGGACTAACCTACGTTAAAAGCGACAAAACCGTCGCAAACGTCATAAGCACGGGCAAGACGGTCTTTGCCAAGCAAACGCAGCTGGGACTATTTCAGTCGCTGCTTTTTCAGGATAGTTTGTACCTACAGATCAAAAATCCTTCGTTTCAAATTTTACTCGAAAGCGACGATACGAAAAACATAAACGATCCGATCTGGGTTGGTTTTATCCTCACGACGGCGCTTCTTGTATCGCTCTATGTTTCGGTAATGAAGTCGCTGATGCCGCTTAAAAAACTAAGCTCGGATATCAGGAAATTTGGCGCCGGAAACATGGACGTAAATATCGCCAAACCCGACTCCGACGACGAGATCGCCAAGGTCGCGATAGAATTTGACGCTGCAGCTAGCAAGATCAGGGAGCTTTTGCGCTCTAGACAGCTGTTTTTACGCACGATCATGCACGAGCTAAAAACGCCGATCGGCAAAGGTCGCATAGTCTCTGAGATGGTGCAAAATCCTACACACAAAACCCGCTTGATAGCGATATTTGAGCGTCTAGATATGCTCATAAACGAGTTTGGCAAGATCGAGCAACTACTATCCAAAAACTACGCGCTAAACTATCAGGAGTCGTACTTTTCAAACATCCTTGATCAGGCGCGCGACATGCTGATGCTAGATAAATTTGAAGAAAAAGTAGGCGTAGATATCCGCCGAGATATATTGCTACGCGTGGATTTCGGACTCTTTTCGCTCGCGATCAAAAACCTCATAGATAACGCCCTAAAATACGCCGACGACAAAAAAGCGCAGGTTATTTGCGACATAGACGGCATAGTCGTGAGAAATCTAGGACAACCGCTACAAAATCCTATCGAGTACTACATGCAAGCCTTCATCCGCGAAAAGGGCAGCAAAAGCAGCGGCATGGGGCTAGGCCTTTACATCATCGACCACATCTGCCGTATGCACAAATTTAGCCTAAAATACTCATACGAGGATGGCTTCCACGCATTTAAAATTTGCACCAATCCAAAGGAAAGCGTTGAAAAAAGGGCTTGAGAAATTTAACGAGCTCGTAGCGGCCTTTGAGCGGCTACCTGGCGTGGGCAAAAAGTCCGCCCAGCGCTACGCCTATCACGTCTGCCTAAAGGATAGCTTCGGCGGACTAAAGCTCGCGCAAAGCATCGAGGACGCCGTTAGATTTACGGGTAGATGTCAAATTTGTGGCGGGCTTAGCGAGGATGAGGTTTGCGACATTTGCAGCGACGAGACGCGAGATAAGGAGCTACTGGCCGTCGTAGAAAGCCCAAAAGACATCCTAGTTTTCGAACAAAGCGCGATCTACCGCGGACGCTACTTCGTGCTTGAGGAGATAACTCCCGAACAAACCGAAAAACTGCGCGAGGTCATCCGCCAAAACGGCGTAACCGAGATTATTTTTGCACTAACGCCGGGGCTTAGTAGCGATGCCGTGATGGTATTTATCGAGGATAAGCTAAGCGATTTGGGCGTCAAATTTAGCAAGATAGCCCAAGGCGTACCAACTGGTGTAAATCTCGAAAACATCGACCTTCTATCGCTTATGAAGGCGCTTGATAGCAGGACGGAGCTGTAAATTTAACTCTGGCGCATGAGGCTTTTTATAAATTTAATGCTACATTTTTAAATTCGCTCGAATTCAAATTTAAGACTAGGCAAGCAAATTTGAGGCCACATTTCACACAGGCACCTCCTCAAATTTAACCCATTACCAAAACTAGTTAAATTTAGCACGCAGTCCGAAAATTAAATTTTATAAGCGCAACAAAGAATAAAAAGAAAATTTAAAAAGAGAAATTTACGACCCGAAGGCCGTAAATTTAAGCCGCCCGAAACGAGCGACGAGAAGTTATTTCATAGTTTTTTGGATATATGAGAACTCGGAAATCTTCGTCCACTCGCGAGCTTTAGCCAAAAACGCTCTTTGCGAGTCCAAAATCTCCTTAAATAGCGGATCTTTGGCTGCTTCTTCGTCTAGGATCTCGTCGCTTGCTTTTCTAAGCGCGTCCATGACGTCCTGCGGAAACGAGCGAACCTCGATATCAGGATACTCGGCTTTCATCTTCGCCCAGTACTCGGCGTTATCAAAGAACGAGCGGCTATTTAGCATGCTAGCTACCTCGTTAGCCGCGGCCTCGATCACAGCCTGAAGGTCGGCAGGTAGCTTCTCGTAGGTCTTTTTGTTTACGAAAAACTGAGTTTGACCGCTCGGCTCTTGCCAGCCTGTGTAGTAGTATTTGGCGATCTTGTGAAAGCCAAGACCCATATCAAACGCAGGGCTCACCCACTCGACCGAGTCGATCGTGCCCATCTCTAGAGCCAGGTATAGCTCGCCGGTTGGGATAGTGTTTATCGTAGCTCCCACTAGCGCCATAACCAAGCCGCCAAAGCCCGGGATCCTGATTTTTAGGCCCTTTAAATCCTCTACGCTTTTGATCTCTTTTTTAAACCAGCCGCCCATTTGCGTGCCGGTATCCCCCGCAAGGAAAACTTTGATATTGTATTTGTCGTAAACTTTTTCCTCTAGCTGCTTGCCGCCGCCGAATTCATACCAAGCGCGAAGCTCGGTCGCGGTCATACCAAAAGGCACAGCAGTGAAAAACATAGTGTTTGCGTCCTTGCCCTTGTAGTAATAAGACGCAGTGTAGCCGATATCGTACTGACCTCCCTTAACGAAGTCTAGGATACCAAACGGCGCCTTGTGCTTAGACGGATAGTCTATCCTCACCTCTAGCCTGCCATCACTTAGCGTCTCGACTACGCGTTTAAACTCTTTCGCCGCGTCGCCCAAAACCGGAGTCGTGCTCTCCCAGGTACTGGCTAGCTTTAGTTTATAGGTTTTGTCCGCTGCGTTCGCGCTTAGCGCTCA
>CAURRL010000172.1:0-3588 GCA_963526895.1 uncultured Campylobacter sp.
AATTTGCCTCCAGCATGATGCCCGAGTTTTTTATCTGCTCGTTTAGCGGCGCGTTTTTTAGATCGGCGACTGGTTTTAAAAACTCCTTTAGCTTGAGCGCGAATTCCTTTAGATCGGGCTCGTTTTCGGCAAGAGCCGCGAGGCTTTTCATATCTTTTGCGAGATTTGGCGAGAGTTGCAGATTTTTTGCCTGAGCGGCTAGCTCTTTGGCCTGCGTAGGGCTTGATTTTAGCTCGTTTAAAAGCTTATTTACGAGCTTATCGAGATCCTTTACGGCGTTATCTGCGGCCTCGGAGTCCAAATTTTGTGCAGGCGCAGACTGATTTTTAAAAAGATTTTTAGTTTCGCCCGCCTGGCCCGTCTGTCCGGCGCTTGGGCCGCCTACGCCGCCGGTTTTAGGTAGCGCGCCGCCGACTGCGGCCTGGGTCGCGATTTGCGAGCTTATAGCGTTATTTACTGGTTCCATACGGCTATATCGTCAAATTTGAGATTTTCATTAGCTATTTGCCATCGTGCCGGGGCTGTGCTCAAAGTCGCTTCTGCTTTCAAGCGGAACGGTCTTTTGCGTGAGGCAAAACGCGATGAGAAACGCAAGCAACGCCGCATAAACCCACATAAAGCCGTCAAAGCCTAAAATTTGCATGCTAGCGCCCATTATCACGGACGAAAGAAGTGAGCCAAAAGAGTAGCTAAAAAGCACCGCGCGCCCTACTTCGATGCCTTGATTTTTCTGTTTTAAATTTAAAACGTCGTTGGCGCGAGCAAGCGACAGCGCATAGAGGCAAAAAGCGCCCGAGCCTAGAAAAAACGACAAAACGTACTGCGCGTAGATAGATGGTTTAAGCGCCAAAAAACAAATAGCCGCAAATAGCGACACGCCCGCGCAGCACATTATCGCGGGACGGCGGCCGAATTTATCCGAAAAGCCGCCTATGAGAGAGTGGGCGATAAAGCCGCCCGCCATCGCTATCGTCATAAAAAACGAAACCTCTCTCGCACCGTATCCTTGCAGCAGGATATAAACGCTAGCCATCGTAAAAAAGCCGTTTATAAGGATGCCGGCTACGATACTGGTAATGAGCGCCAAAGGCACGAGCGCAAAGACCCTCGGGATCGAGACGCTCTTTTTTTCGGGGATCGGCGGCTCTTTGATGCGGATCAAATTTAAAGGAATACTCGAAAACAAAATAAACGCCGCACTAAGCAAAAGTACGTGAGAAGTGGATAAATTTAGCGATAGCACGAGGATACCCAGCCCAAAACATACGTAAAACGTGATCTCGTAAAAGGCTAACACTCGCGAGCGCACTTCGTTTCTGGCGCGTGCGTTGAGCCAGCTTTCGATTATCATCAAGATCGAGTAGTAGCAAAAGCCGAGACATCCGCGCAAAAATGCCCAAAAATAGAGATTTTGGCTAAGATCGTGAAACATCGCCGCGATACCAAAAAGCGACGCAAATATCCCAAAGCTCCTGATGTGGCCGACTTTTGAGACGATTTTATGCGAAAATATCGTAGCCGCCATAGCTCCAACGAAAAATACCGCGATAACAAATCCCGTCTCCAGCTCGCCCGCGCCCATTTTTTTTAGCTCGACGCCCGCAGAGCTGATGATGAGGCCGTTTCCCACAAACAAAAACGCCATCCCGACGAATAGTGCAAACATCGATCTGATCGTTATTATCGAGCTATTTCTCATTGCTTTTTACTCCATATATCAAAGCGCCCGCAGGCATCGCCGCAAGAGCGATCAAAAACGCTGCTATATCGAGGTTACCGTGCCTTTTTAGCGCTAAAAATCCGACGACCAAAACCGCATACGCAATCAGCCGAAACGGCACGAAAGCGGTGAAGTAGTTGGGCGAATTTTGCTTTAAATTTTGCGCTAAATTTTGCTTTTTTGCTGGCTTAGTTTCGCTATCTTTACTTGATTTGCTCAAATTTGACTCGCTATTTTGGCTTGCACCGTTTAAATTCTGCTCGTCAAATTTGCCCTGCGCGGCTTTGTTTTGTTCTGTTGCCGCGTCAAATTTAACCCGCTCGTTTTCGCCGTTTAAATTTAGCTCCGCCGCTTGGTCAAATTTCGCGTCCGTTTTTGCGAGACCGTCCAAATTTGACGCATCCAAACGCCTAGCATCTTCGCGGTGCGGGTCATGCCCGTCAAATTTAGCCTCCGCGGGGCGATCGGGAAACTCCTCGTGATTTTCGCCCCATTCGTCTATGTCGTCCTCTGCGGAGGCGTCGTAGTCTCGCACGCCGTTTTCTACGCGTTTTTTGTAGGCTCTAAATGTCGCGGCCAGTACCAAAAGCGAGCCTGCAAACGCGACCTGCGAGCTATAAAACCACGCACGGCCAAATGCCGCCGAGCCCAGCAAAAGCAAAGCCTCAAACGCGCCGTAAACGGCAATGAGCTTAAAATTCACTCATCGTCCTCGTCCTTTGCGGGTTTAAATTTACCTTTATCTTTTAGTTCATCTAGGCTTTTTATCTGCGCGTCGTAGGCCTTTTTGATGTTTAGGCCGGCTGCGGCGATACCGACTGCGATACCCGCAAACAGCGTCCACGTCCAGCCGGTTTCCTTCATCATCCAGTAGCCAAACCCGGCCCCGATAGCAAGCGCCACGACGATAGAAACGCCCAAACTTAGCTGCTCGGCGCCCTTTACGACGTCGCCCAAATTTATCTTCGCCATTAGGCAAATCCCCAGCTATTTTTCATGCGCTCTTGTATCGCTTCACGCTCTTTCCTGGCCTCTTTTAGACGCTCTTCTAGATCGGCGATCCTTGCTTTTACCTCGCGCATTTCTTCGTTTTCGCCAGCCGTCTGCGCGACTATCTCGGCAAAGCTCTCGTCCGCGGCCTTAATGGCAAATTTGATATCCTCTTCGCTCATCGCGTCGCAGATGAAGCCCGTCTCAAACTGGCTAGGCGCGAGATAAACGCCCTTTTTAAGCATTTTGGCGTGAAATTTGGCGTAAAGCTTGACGTCGCTTTTTAGCGCGTCGTCGTAGTTTTTAACCTCGCTTGCGGTAAATAAAAAGCCAAACATGGAGCCTCGCACCGTCGTGTGCAGAGCGATGCCGTGCTTCGTGGCGACGCTTTTTAACCCATGAGCAAATAGCACGGCTAGCTTATTTAAGCGGTCGTAAAGCTCATCGTCGGCGAAAATTTTACTCAGGCTTGCGATGCCGGCAGCCATAGCTACGGGATTGCCGCTTAGCGTGCCTGCCTGATATACAGCACCTTCGGGGCTTAGGCAGTCCATGATATCAGCCTTTCCGCCAAATGCCGCCGCAGGGCAGCCTCCGCCGATAACCTTACCAAAGGTCACGAGATCAGCCTCTATGCCGTTAAATTCGAACGATCCGTGCCTACTCGCGCGAAATCCGCTCATAACCTCGTCAAATATCAGAACCGCGCCGTTTTCGTCGCAAAGGCGTCTAAGCTCGCTCAAAAACTCGTTATCAGCAGGCACTAGCCCCATATTTCCCGCGATCGGCTCGATTATCAGCGCGCCGATTTTGCCAGGATTTGCCTCAAATATCGCCCTCACGCTAGCTATATCGTTGTAACGCGCTAGATACGTGTT
>CAURRL010000173.1:0-3585 GCA_963526895.1 uncultured Campylobacter sp.
TGCTGACGCAAAGCGTCGCGGTTTTAAAATTAGCATTTTCAAGGTGCGGGTCTCGGTGAGTAAAATTTGAACTCAAATTTTATTTGAAGGAAATTTGAGGCGAAGTATCGCGAGATGGATTTAAGGGCTTTGCTTCCCTTGCGGTCGCAACTGCAAGCAGAAGCGACGTAAAAATTTAGCGAAGATAAGACATATAGTCTATCAAGCTAAATTTTTACTAGCTCCGTTAAAGACGCTCACGAGACAAGCCGTTATTTAAAAGCAACAAACGTCGCAAAATTAGCCCATCTAAATATGCATTCTACGTTTTTAAACCCCGCGCTAAGCGCCAAATTTCTATTTTCCGCTTCGGTGTAGGGGATCAGCACGTTTTCTAGCGCCTCGCGTTTTTGCGCGATCTCGTATCGCGAGTAGCCTTGTTCGAGCTTGTATTTTTCGTAGATTTCGATCATATTTTTGCTTAGAGTCTTATCCTCAAAAATGAGCTTTTCGCTAAAAACAAACACGCCACCGTCATTTAGCGAGCGGTAAATTTTAGCTACGAAATCCTGACGCTTAGGCGGGCGGATAAACTGCAGCGTGTAGTTCATCAAAACAGCATCGCGAGCGTCAAATTCGCACTCTAAAATGTCCGCTAGCTCAAGCTCGATCTTAGCGCCGTACGCCTCTATCTTGGCGCGCGCGTTTTGTAGCATCGCAGGCGCGTTATCTACGCCTTTTAGCGCGAGGTCGTTTCTCTTGCGCCAAAGAGCTAGTAGCGTCGAAGCAGTCGAGCAGCCGAGGTCTATCGCACTAGAGTTTTGCGGTAAAATTTGCGCTAAAAAATCGGCGATCAGCTTTTGCGAAGCCGCATAATACGGCACCGAACGCCCGATCATATCATCAAACACCGACGCCACGCTCGCGTCAAATTCAAACTGCTTTTTTATCGGTTCTTTAAAGATTTCGTCTTTCACGGCTCGCTCCTTTGAGGCGCAGCATCGCCTACGACGTAGAGATCGCACACACCGACAAATTCCATCGCCTGCTTGATGTCGGTCCAGATTTGCTCCTTTAGCTCCCCTAGGCTTTCAAATTTACGGTTGTCGCGCAGTCGTTTGATAAAGCAAACCGCGACGTCGCTAGCGCCCTCGATATTTTCGTTTAGCACGTGAGTCTCAACGCTAAAGTTGCCGTCCGTGCTCACGCGGTTGCCGATAAAGGTAACTGAGCCGTAGGTCTTGTAGCCGATGCGAGTCCTCGTCGCATAGACGCCCTCGCGCGGTAAAAGATAGCTTTTGATATCCAAATTTAGCGTCGGCACGAGCTCTCGCGACCCGATGCCCTGCCCCTTTATCACGCGGCCTTCGATCGAGTATTCGCGGCCTAGCAGGCGGTTTGCCTTGTATATCTCGCCTTGCTTGATATACTCGCGTATGGCTGAGCTGTGCACGCCCATGCCGTCAAAGCAAACCTCGTCTACTACGACCACCTCGCCGTCAAAAATACGCCGCAAATCATGTTTGTCCCACGCCCTATTTCGCCCGAAACGAAAATCAAATCCCACGACGATTTTTTGCAGATTTTTAAAATCCCGCTTCAAAAGCGCGATAAACTCATCGCCGCCAAGCCCTTTTATGCTGTCAAAATCATACAAAAAACACGGATAGCTCGAGTATTCGGCTCGCTTTAGCTTTGGCGTGATGTTGGCCTTGTTTTTGTCGATCACGACTAGTCCGCCGTACTCGCCCAGCTGCTTTAAAAGCTGCTTGTGGCCGCGATGCACGCCGTCAAAGTGCCCGATCGCAACGGCCGTGATATTATCTTTTGTTAAAAGTGTAGAAAAACTCGGCATTTCCTTCCTTTCCTTTTACCTCGCACTCGCGCGTTTGGCGCATTATCCAGCCCAAATTTGCCGCCGCAAGCTCAAATTTAGCCCTCGCCTCGCGCACGGCCTTTGCGTCCGTCACAACGCCTTTTTTATTTCGCTTGGCCGTCCTGCCGACCTCAAACTGCGGCTTAAAAAGCAGGATAATATCGCAGTTTTCGCCCGCCAGAGCGTCGATGGAAGGCAAAATCTCTTTAAGCGAGATGAAGCTCACGTCGCAGGTGATGAGATCAAATTTGTGTGCGACGTTTTTAGCGGCGTGGGGGACAAATTTGGCGTTTTGAGTTTTCGGCGCTAAATTTACGCCAGCCAAATTTGACTCGTCCGTCCTGGCTCCAGCCTGTGTTAAATTTGACGGCGCAAAAGCTGGTTTGCTTGGCTCATTTAAAAGTCCGTCCCGCTCGGCAAAAATTGATTTGCCGAGATTAAAATTCGGCTCGATTTTGGTTTTTAAATTTTGCTCTGAGTCGTCAAATTTACCGTCTTTGGCCGAGCTTTGACACCCCGCCGCAAACTCGCGCACGTCGGTATTTTCGGCTACTATTACGCGCGCATCAGTCCGCAGGCTTTTATCCAGCTGAGAGCTACCCACGTCTAGCGCAGTAACGCTTTTTACGCCGTTTTGCAGCAAAATCTGCACGAATCCGCCCGTGCTTGAGCCCACGTCAAGGGCATTTTTACCTTTGATTTCTAGCGGACAAGCCGCTAAAAAGCTTTTTAGCTTTAGCGCGCCGCGTCCGACGTAAATTTCGCCGACGAGCTCGATTTTTGCGCCGTTTGCGTTTAAATTTTGCTCGCCGTTACAGGCCTTTTTACACGCGGTTTCGACGGTGTCCGTCAAATTTGTTTCGCGTAAATTTTTAGTTTCCGCTTCCGCACTCTTTTTGTCGTCGTTTTTACCAGCCTTTAAATTTAGCTCGTCTGCGCCGTTAAATTTATCAAATTCACCCACCTCAAAGCTGGGCGTGGAGCAAATTTTTCCGTTTAGTAAAATTTTTCCGTTTTTTATGAGTTCGGCGGCCTTGTTTCGGCTGATGTTTAGGCGGCTCGCGGTAAATAGATCAAATCTCAATCATCCGCCTTAGCTCGTCTTCGGTTATCGTCGCGACGCCTAGCTCGCGCGCTTTATCCAGTTTGCTGCCCGCCTCCTCGCCGTAAAGCACGAAGTCCGTTTTCTTACTCACTGAGCCACTTACTTTCGCACCGTTTGCTTCCAAAACTCTTTTAAATTCATCCCTGCCCTTGCTAAGCGTGCCCGTTATCACAAACGTCTTGCCGCTTATCGCGCTTTGCTTTGTCTCAAAACTCTGCGCTTGCGGGCTAACGAAACGCAAAATTTCATCCAAATTTTGCCTATTTACCTGCATAAACTCGGCATAGCTCTCCGCCATCGCCTCGCCGAAGCCTTCGATCGCGGCGACCTCGCCAAAGCTTAGCTCACGCCAGTTTTGCGGGTAAATTTGCGCTATCTTTTTAGCCGCTACCTCTCCGATGTGCTCGATACCCAGGCTCGCTATAAAGCTGTGCAGTGCTGGCGTGCGGCTAGCCTCGATGGCGCCGAGTAAATTTGCGATCTTTTTATCCTTAAAGCCCTCTAACCTCGCCAAATCCTGTGCCGTAAGCTCGTAAATGTCGGCGATCTTGGCGACCAAGCCCGCCTCAAAAAGCTGATTTACTATCGCCTCGCCCAGACCGTCGATATTTAGGCACTTTTTGCT
>CAURRL010000174.1:0-3583 GCA_963526895.1 uncultured Campylobacter sp.
TTAACTAGTCCGTCCGCGCCCATATCGATAGCCTTGTAGTTCATCTCCACGATCGCTTCGCCCTTTTTGGCGTAGGCTTTGTGCGCGTACTCTTTCATGTATTTTTGCGCGTCGGCAAACGGGATGATGTCTGCGAGTTTGAAAAATGCCGACTGCATGATTGTGTTCGTGCGGTTTTTGAGCCCGATCTCGCGAGCTAGCTTAGTAGCGTTAATGATGTAGAAATTTACTTTTTTAGCGGCCAAAATTTTCTTTACTTTATTTGGTAGTTTAGCAACCGTCTGCTCGGCGTCCCAGATAGAGTTTAGCAGGAATGTCCCGCCCTCGCGGATGCCGTCTATAACGTCGTAAATTTCAAGATACGCCGCGACCGAGCAGGCGACGAAATGCGGATTTGAGACGAGGTAGGTCGAGCGGATCGGGTTTTTACCGAAGCGCAAATGCGAGCGCGTGTAGCCGCCTGATTTTTTACTATCGTAGGCAAAATACGCCTGCGCGTAAAGCTCGGTTTTGTCGCCGATGATTTTGATGGAGTTTTTATTCGCCCCAACGGTACCGTCCGCGCCAAGACCGTAAAATAGGCACTCTTTCACGCTTGCGTCGCTTAGCGAAATTTTCTCGCCGACTTTTAGCGAGGTGAAGGTCACGTCATCCTCGATACCGACGGTAAAGCCGTTTTTAGGATCACTCAAATTTAAATTTTCAAAGACGGCTAGCATTTGTGCGGGATCGACGTCTTTTGAGCTTAGACCGTAGCGTCCGCCTACGATCACGGGCTGATTCTTGCGTCCGTAAAACGCCGCCTTGACATCCAGATATAGCGGCTCGCCCAGGCTTCCAGGCTCTTTCGTGCGGTCTAGCACGGCGATCTTTTCTACCGTCTCAGGCATCACGTCAAAGAGGTATTTTAGGCTAAACGGACGATATAGATGCACTTTTAGCACGCCTACTTTTTCGCCATTTGCGCGTAGATGATCGACGACTTCTTCTAGAGTTTGCGTGACCGAGCCCATCGCGACCACGACGCGCGTAGCATGCGGATCGCCGTAGTAGTTAAACGGCTTATAGTCGCGTCCCGTGATTTTTGAAATTTCTTTTAGATACTCCGCTACGATATCAGGCACCGCATCGTAGTAGCGGTTAGCTAGCTCGCGAGTTTGGAAATAAATATCATCGTTTTGCGCCGTACCGCGAGTTTTAGGACTCTCGGGACTTAGCGCCTCGTCTCTAAATTTTTGCAGCGCCTCGCGGTCAAGAAGCCTATCAAAGTGCGCGTAGTCAAGCACCTCGACCTTTTGTATCTCGTGGCTCGTACGAAATCCGTCGAAAAAGTGCAAAAACGGCACGCGACCCTTGATCGCAGCTAGGTGCGCGACGCCCGCGATATCCATGACCTCTTGCACGGAGCCGCTTGCCAGCATCGCAAAGCCCGTTTGGCGACAGGCATAAATGTCCTGATGGTCGCCAAAGATAGAAAGCGCCTGAGCCGCGATAGAGCGCGCGCTCACGTGGATGACGCCTGGTAGTAGCTGACCTGCGATCTTGTACATATTGGGGATTTTTAGCAAAAGTCCTTGCGAAGCCGTGTACGTCGTAGTTAGCGCGCCTACTTGCAGCGAGCCGTGCACGGTGCCCGCAGCCCCGCCCTCGCTTTGCATTTCGACTACCTTAACCGGCATGCCGAATAGATTTTTCTTGCCCTGAGCCGCCCACATATCGGTGTAATCGGCCATCGGCGAGCTAGGAGTGATCGGGTATATGCCCGCAACCTCCGTAAATGCATAAGCCGCGTGCGCCGCAGCCTCGTTTCCGTCCATAGTTTTCATTATTTTAGCCATTTTTCCGCCTTAAATTTTCTTATGTTTTTTAAAAATCTTTTATTATAGAGATAGTTTCCAAAATCTATCATTAATCCGCCGCTTTACATTTTCAAAAAGGATTAAATTTAATAATCCAAAGCCCCAAATTTTAGCCGCGATCAAAAAATATTTGACGGCCGATTTTTATAAATTTGCCAAATTTAGCCGCTAAATTTTAAAGCAAAGAAGCTACGCATAAATTTTATCCGCTAGCCGCGATTTTCGCCTTATGTTTTTGCGTCACGGCAGATGAAAATCGCGCAGGCGAAGCAAAATCCGCGATAGACTACCGCGAGGAGATGCGCCGCCTAGTCATCGCTATCTCGCGATACGGCAAAAATTTGATAAAAATTTCATCGCCATCTCGCAAAACGGGCTTGAGCTAATTACCAAAGACGGCTCAGCTAGCGGCGAGCTGCGGCGCGACTACCTACGCGAGGCCTCTGCCGTAGGCGCCGAGTCGCTGCTTTACGGCTACTGGGGTTATGATGAGCCCACCCACGCCGACGCAAGCGAATACATGCTTAAGCTTTGCCGCCTCTACGCGCAAAACAGCGTGCGGGTGTTAGTTACAGATTATTGTTCAGCCGCGAGCGACGTAAACGCCTCGTATCGGCGCAGCAAAGAAAACGGTTTTATTTCTTTTGCAGCCGATAAACGCAACCTAACCGCCGTTCCAAAGTGTCCAAACGCCCAGTATAACGCAAACGCCAAAGATACAAACACGGTTGCAGACGCCGAAAACTTTTTGTATCTGATCAATAGCGAAAAATTTTCTACAAAACGGCAGTTTATAGATGCGCTCAAAATACGTATTACGATATCATAATAATGGATTTGTTTCACTTCGAAAAAGCCTACGCTGCGGCGGCCGAAATACGTGAGCTCAAAACAAAACGCAACGGCGGAAAGCGGATCGTGATCTGCTATATGAGCATAGTGGAGGCGGAGGATTATCGGTATTATTAAAGTGACGCCCGGAAAACCGGAAAGCCCGCCTGGCTAGCAGAGGAAAACCCGCACTGGAAAGGAAATTATGTCGTCAAAATACTGGGATGCTGATTGGCAAAAAATAATTACTGGAAACGACGGCTTGTATCAAAAAAGATCTTGGACGCGGGCTTTGACGGCGTTTATCTTGATATAATCAATGCGTTTGAGCACTTTTAAAAAGGGCGCGAATAGTTAAGTCAAATTTGCCCTTTTTGCTTGCGAGTTTGCGACAAATTTGACTTAATTTTGTCCCTGCGAGCGGCTAAATTTTAACCGAAGCGAAATACCAAAAAAATAGTTTAGTAACCTAAATATGTGCTTTGGTTGCTAAATTTAACTGACACGGTAGCAGGCTAAGCTCATCTGCCGGCTATAAATTTAACCGCTTCAAATGCATTTTGAAAGATCAAATTTGAATGCTCGCGCAAGTCAGCCTCCTTGCCGTAGCCGCAAACTAGCCCGACGCCAGCAATCCCGGCACGCTTCGCCGACTCCAGATCCATCGTCGTATCGCCGATCATAAAGGCGTTTGCCTTATCTTGCACGCTTGTGTTACCTAGGCGCTCAAGAGCTGTGTTTATGGGCTCGGGGTCTGGTTTTGGATTTACTACGTCGTCCCTGCCGATCACGGTTTTGATAAATCTCATGACGCCCAAGTGCTCAAGTAAAATGACTGAAAATTTCGACGTTTTCGTCGTCACGACGCCAACGTCCGCAACCTCGCTAGCAAG
>CAURRL010000175.1:0-3578 GCA_963526895.1 uncultured Campylobacter sp.
GGCTCTTTGCGCTTGGCTACGAGCGCGGATTTTACCCACTACCGATCAAGGCCGAAAACTACCTCGTGCCGACCGAGTACAACGATATAAGGTTTAGCTGATGCAATCAACGCTCATAGAACTCGGTATCGAAACCTTTAAGATCGCGCTATATCTGAGCTTCCCGATGCTGCTCGCGGGCCTATCGGCGGGCCTTATCATCAGTATATTTCAGGCTACGACGCAGATAAACGAGATGACGCTAAGCTTCGTACCAAAGATCATTTTAGTCGTCGTCGTGATTATATTTTTGATGCCGTGGATGGTCTCGATGATGGTCGATTTCACGACGCGCATGATAGAGTTTATCCCGAATTTCGTGCAATGACGCAGCTTATAGATTTTTCCAAATTTAGCTCGGTGCGAGTGGGCGGCGTGCACGAGGTGGCGGTACTAGAGAGCGTAGAGGACGCACTAAAGCAGGGATTTGCCGGGCACGTGATGATAGGCGGCGCGAACAACCTGCTAGTCTCGCCAAACCCGCCCCCGATGATGATGCTAGGCGGCGCGTTTGATTATATAAATTTAAGCGGCGACGTGCTCAGTATCGGAGCTGCGACGAAGTCGGGCAAAATTTACAACTTCGCCAAAAAACACAATGTAGGCGGGTTTGAGTTTTTGCAAAATATCCCTGGTACGCTCGGCGGACTAATCAAAATGAACGCGGGGCTGTGCGGCGTTAGTATCAGCGACGACTTGCTCGCGGTGCGGCTAGGACGCGGCTGGGTGGAGCGAGAGAGGATAAGCTTTAGCTACCGAAAAAGCGGGATAGATGAGCCGATATTTGGCGCCGAGTTTAAAATCTCACGCGAATTTGACGCAGCTCTTGCGGCGGACTTTGCCGCTAAGCGCGCAAATCAGCCAAAGGGCGCTAGCTTTGGCAGCTGTTTTGTTAATCCGCCCGGCGACTACGCAGGCAAGCTGATCGAGGCCGTAGGACTCAAAGGCTACGCGATAGGCGGGGCTAAATTTAGCGAACATCACGCAAATTTCATCATAAATTTTAACGCCGCGACCTTCGCAGACGTGACCGGGCTCATAAATTTAGCCCGCGAGCGCGTTTTGGAGCAGTTTGGCATCGAGCTAAAAACCGAAGTGGTCGTAATTTAGGTTAAAAACATAGCAAACAGGCTATAATGTTTAAGATTACTCGCAAGGAGGGTCTTATGAAAAAGCTAGCTTTAGCCATGTTTTGAGCATTTTGTTGCCTGTCGGTAGCACAGGCCAGGCCAAATCACAACAACGGACTAGCGACAAAATCCAAAGGCCAGTGGAAGGACGCGGAGAACTACTTTAAGCTAGGTTGCTATACGGAAAAAGTGGATTCCTCTTGTAAGGAGCTCGGGCAGCTTTATGAGTTTGGCAAGGGTCTGACGTCAAAAAAGACTCCGGGCGCGCAAAGCAGGCCTATGAGAAATGCTGCGAGATATCGTTTGACAAGAGAAGCGACTGCTGCGACAAAACAAAAGACAAAACCGCCGTGAGCGCCGAAAAAGGCTGCGAAAACAAGGATGCGGCGGCCTGCATAGACTACGCTTATGAAAAACAAGACGTCAAATACTACCAAAAAGCTTGCGATCTGGGCTCAAATTTAGGATGCCTATGGACGGGCTACTCGTACACCGAGGGCAAAAACGGCGCCTAGCACGATCCTAAAAAAGGCTTTGAGATATTTTCAAAACTTTGCAGTAGCGGCTACGACGACGGTTGTAAATTTGTAGCGATGGGCTATAGAGACGGCAAAGGCGTAGAGAAAAATATAGACAAAGCCGTCGAAATCCTAAGCGAAATTTGCCAAGGCGAGAGATTTGACGGATGTGCGAAGCTAGGCGAAATCTACCAAGACGACGCCTACGGCAAAAAAGACGAAGCAAAAGCGTACGAGTACTATCTCCTGGCCTTTACGAAAAAAGAGCACGAAGCCTCAGGAAAATACGTAAAAGATAACGCCGCAAAAGCCTGCGAAGCAAATATCGCTCTCGGGTGCGAATACGCGGGCTCTGCGTACTACCAAGAAAAGCAGTTTGCTAAAGCCGCGGAGTATTTTAACAAAGGCTGCGAGCACGGCCTGGCGGGGTCTTGTCTGTTTGCGGGCTACACATACTACATGCCGCCGACTGAAAGCGGAGTCGAAAAAGATCTTGAAAAAGCTAAAATTTACTTCAAAAAAGGATGCGATCTAGGCTCGGCTCAGAGCTGCAGCACGCTAGAAAATATCAAATAAACCTACGGGTGCAAATTTAACCGTTTGCGCCCAAATTTATCTTTCAAACCATAAAATCATACGATCGCGGAAGTCAAATTTAGCTAACGTCGTAAATTTAAAGCGCGCTCGCGAGCCAAATTTGACGGTCAAATTTGGCGCCCAAACTCTAGCCCAGATAATAACCCGCCAAAGCCGCGGCAGCAACGACGATAGTAAGCGCGGCAGTTAGTTTATATAGCCGCAAAGCTCCAGCGCAGCGACTTTCCATATCGCGGATTTTAGGCGGTTTGCTAGTTAAATTTAGCTCTAAAAGCGCCGCGTCAAATTCGCTCTGCCCCAACCTCTCATCCGCAAAATCCTTAAATATAAGCGAGTCAAAATGCAGCCTAATATGCAGATAAAATAACCCCGCAAAAACTGCCAAAAAGCCAGCAATCACGGCAAAATTTGCAAAAATGTGAAGGCAGACGGCCAGCTGAAGTAAATTTAAAAAGAAAAACAGCCTATGCGTCGCTAAAAATCTAGCCGTAACCAGCGCTAAAGCCCTATCGTCCGTCCTTTGGCGGCATTCTCGCTCCCCGTCTTGCGCCGCTTTTTCGTTTTGCTCTGCATTCGTCATTTTTCCTCCTCATTTTAGGCGTTTGCCTTTGGTTAAATTCCCCGTTCGTTTTCGCCGAGAATTTTGCAATGCCGCTTGTTTCTAGCCTGCAGATTTTTTAAATTTGATCCCTCAAACCGGACTTGATCAAATTTAGCATGCGCCTATTTCGCGCTTAAATTTGCCGCACCTGCTTTTGCGAATTTAGCTGGTCTTTACTCCGTTTTCGAATTTGCGCGAGCTTCTGCGGCTAGCTGCGTTATCCGCTCGAGAAGCGAGCTAGCGACTGCGATCTTTTCTCGACGAGATTTTAGCAAATTTAGAGAGTCGTCAAAGCCAAAGACCCTATAAATCACAAGCCAAGCAAGCAGCACCGACGCGCTCCTGCCATAGCCCAGCGCGCAGCACACTAGCAGCTTTTTGCCGTTTTGCTCAGCGGCTCGTTCGTTTGAGCTAGCAAAAATTTGCCCCGCCTCAGCGATCTTGCTTTCGTTTGTCGCGCCGCGCGTCTGTAAATTTGCCCGCACGCCCGCTTGCCTGTGAAATTTCAAATTTCGCTCGTTCGCATAGCCCGCCTTGGCGCTAAAATTTGTTCCTAACTCCGCTGCCCTTTGCGGTAAATTTTCGCCGCCGCAAAGAGTCGTTTTTACAAGTCGCTCAAGCTCGTCTGCGCCGCGCCTCAGCTCGTCTGCACTCGGCGTTATCATATCTAGCATAGGCGCACTCGCATAAATT
>CAURRL010000176.1:0-3564 GCA_963526895.1 uncultured Campylobacter sp.
CTTATACTGCGTTTAATCTAAAAAATTTAGGCAAATTTGAAGTACTTGGCATGGGCGAGCACATCGCCGTGGACGCGTCGCTAGCCATACTTGCCGCGCTAAATGAAACCTCTCTGGCGCAAATTAGGCAAAATTTGCTAAATTTTAAAGGTATCAAAAAGCGCTTCGATATCCTCACAGCTAGCCGCAAATTCGTACTAATCGACGACTACGCGCACCATCCGACCGAGATCAAAGCGACGCTACAATCGGTCTTTGAGTACGCCAAGCTACTAGGCATCACCAAGATCACGGCGATCTTTCAGCCGCACAGATTTACGCGCCTGAGCACAAATTTGCAGGCCTTTAAGGAGTGCTTTGACGGCATAGACGAACTAGTTATCCTGCCTGTTTACGCAGCGGGCGAGACGCCGATAGAGATAAATTTAAAAGAGGAGTTTAAACACTACAATCCCGTGATGACGCAAAAAGTCGCGCGCGAGGGCGAGGGGATTGCTTTTACGGATGAGTTTGGCGTGAAAAACCTGCTCGATGACGGCCTAGTGATCGGCTTTGGCGCGGGCGACATCACGTATCAGCTGCGAGGCGACGCATGAGGGTCATAATCGTACTTTTAGGCGTGCTTGCCGCGATCGCGATATTTAGCGTGAGTGACGAGAAGCTAAGCAAAAAGGCGAAATTTATCATCACTTTTTCGGTAATTTTTGTCGTGGCGGCGCTGTATTTTTACGAGACCAGACTGGAAAGCGAGCAGGGCAAAAGGCTGGAGCTGGTCGCGCTTTTTAATCAAGGCAAAACCCTAAAATGCGGAAATTTTGACGTAAATAATACTAAATTTAACTATGAGTTCGGTACATCCTCTTTCGTCGCTAAACGCGCGGCAAAGGAGCTAAATAGCGTCAAGATCGCGCTTGATGGTTGCGAATTTAAAGGCGAATAATTGCGAAATTTTAAAGATAATCAAAATTTGACCCAAGGCGGCGTTTGGGAGACGAACGGGCTCGAAAATAACGTCTATCGCGAGCAAAGAAACGGCGATGTCTTTGACGCCGCGGCGCACCGAGAGCAAAAAGAATTTACAAACGCGGAAGGCTTTGAGCGGCTTATAAAAATTTTAGACCTGCAAGGCTATATGGAGCGGTTTAACTCCTTTCTAGCGCGCCCAAAGCCGCTTTTTATGGCGGGCGACAGTAGGTTGCATTATGAGAAAATTTTAGAGCTCTCGCAAAAGCAGTTTGATCCGCCCTCGTCCGCTCAAAACCTAGACGACGCGCTCATTCGCCTTAGCAAGCAAGCCACGCTGCACGTGAGTGAGATTTTTGAGTTTGCTAAGATAATCGGCTATTTTACCTACCTAAAAACGCTCAAATTTGAGGGCAAACTAGGCGAGTGGCTCGCTAAAATCGAGATCCCCCAGCCGATGCTAAAGCTCGCAAACTCATTTGACAAAAACGGCGAGCTAAAAGACGAAGTGGACGAGCGCCTGGGCGGTATCAGGGACGCGTTTAGCGCCAAAAGAGCGCAAATAGACGCCGATCTGCGCCGTCTCATCTACTCAAAATCCATCACGCCATACCTCGTCGATACGCAGGTGCACTACATCAGCTCCGTCGAGGCGCTACTCGTGCGAGGCGGGTTTAATCACGTGCTAAAGGGCACGGTCGTGGCTAGAAGCTCTGGCGGATACTTCTACGTCGCGCCCGAAAACATCCAAAAACTCAAAAAAGAGCAAAGCGAGCTGCTGGATAAAAAAGAGGAAATCGTCTATGAACACTGCAAAATTTTTAGCTCCGCGATGCATAAGGCCTTGCCGTTTTTAAAATTTATAAACGGCGCGTTTGATGTATTTGACGCTTACTGCGCGCGTGTTTTTACTGCTAAAAGCGCGGATTTTGAGTTCGTGCTGCCAAGCGGCGGGTCAAATTTAAAACTGGCAAATTTCGCTCACCCCGCGCTAAAAAATCCAAAAAGCATCAGTATAGATTTTAGCAAAAAGGTGCTGCTAATCACGGGCGTAAACGCAGGCGGTAAGTCGATGCTGCTAAAATCGCTGATAGCCGCGGCCTTTCTAGCCAAATACCTACTGCCGATGCATATAAACGCGCAAAAATCGCAGATCGGAAATTTTAAAGAATTTGACGCCATCATCGAAGATCCGCAAAACGTGAAAAACGACATATCGACTTTTGCGGGACGTATGGTGCATTTTTCTAAGCTCTTTACGAAAAAAAACCTGCTCATCGGAGTCGATGAGATCGAGCTGGGAACGGATTTTGAGGAGGCGGCGAGCCTATACGGCGTGATGATCGAGCGGCTGATGAGTCAGGATATCAAGATGATCATCACCACTCACCACAAGCGCCTTGCTATGCTGCTAGCCAAAAACCCGGACGTCGAGCTGGTTGCCGCGCTATACGACGAGGAAAACTCGCGGCCTAAATTTGAGTTTTTAAAGGGCACGATCGGCAAATCATACGCTTTTGAGACTGCGGCTAGATACGGCATCGCGGCAAATTTGGTTGCACAGGCGAAAAAAATCTACGGCGAGGACAAAGAAAATCTAAACGAAATCATCACAAAGACGTTAAATTTAGAGGTGCAGCTCAAAGAAAAGCTCGAAAGTGCGGAGAAAAAAGAGCAAAAGCTAGACTCGCTAATCGAAAATTTAAAAGAGCAAAAAGAGCGCGCCGAGGCCGAGCAGCACGAGGTTATAACGCGGCTAGAGCGGGAGTATTTTAAGGCAATAAACGAGGCTAGACGCGCGATAAATTTAGACGATACCAAAGAAAAACAGCGCGCCCTAAACCGCGCGAACGAGGCCAAACGAGCCGTGCAAAAACCGGAAATCTCCGCTCCGCCCGAGCTAAAAGTCGGCGACCGCGTAAAATACGGTAAGATAAAGGGCATCGTAGCAAGCCTCGGTAAAAACGACGCCGTGATACAAACCGACAACGTGAGCATGCGCGTACCGATAAATCAGCTAAAAATCAGCGGCGAAATGCCCGCGCCGCCGAAAAAATCAGGCATAAATCTAAGCGTGCAAAAGCCGCAAAACGCTAGCGTCACGCTCGATCTACACGGCCTGCGCGCGGACGAAGCGGTGCAAAAGCTCGATAAATTTATCTCAGATAGCCTAGTGATGGGCTTTGACGAGGTGCAGGTGTATCACGGCATCGGCACGGGAAAGCTCGCCTACGCGGTCAAAAATTTCTTGCGCGAACATCCGAGCGTGAAGGAGTTTTTCGACGCGCCGGTGGGGCAGGGGGGATTTGGAGCGCAGATAGTAAGGCTGTAAATTTGCCTTGTTGCGGCTTGTCTCTTGCGCGCCTTTAAATGAGCTAGAAATTTTTCTCCCTCGATGAACTATATGTTCTATCTTCGGTCGAAAATTTCGTCGCAACATTTAAATTCATCGCAAGATACTTCGCCTTAACTTTTTGCGTTCAAATTTGAGTTGCCGAGACCCGCATCTTGAAAATGCAAATTTAAAACACGCGACGCTTTGCATCAGCAAAGCTATGTCGCCACCCTTAACTTCGCTTCGCTCGTTACGAGACGGCAACA
>CAURRL010000177.1:0-3554 GCA_963526895.1 uncultured Campylobacter sp.
GTTTGATCATAGCCTCTAAAGCTACCTTCAACCCAATATTTCTTCGATTTTGTAGGGTCTTTATACATCTTTTGTGCATCTTCGAAAAGAGGATTTTCTAGATCTATGATGGAATTTTTTTCAAACGTAAGGTTTAAATTTGTAGCTCCTGCCGAAGACATGCCGACTATGCCTGGGTGCGATACGATGTATCTGCCGCCTTGCTTTATCGTCGCCGTAACGGTATCTGAAGTAGCGGCTCTGTCTTTGTTTATGAATTCTTTCGGCTTTTGGAGCATATCGGTTTTGACTTCTTGGACGGTTAGGCTTTTTTTAATCTTTAAAGCGCCGCCGTTTTCTACTATAACGTTGCTATTTTTTAAAGACTGATTTAGCGCCGTGATCTGCCCGTCTTTTATGACGGTATCGCCGCTATAGGTGTTATTGCCGGCAAGCGTTAGCGTGCCGCTACCTCTTTTTACCAGCGTTCCTTTATAGCCTTCCGCTGCCCTATATGCTCTTGCCTGTTCTCTGGCTAGCTCTACGTTGTATTCAGCTCTTTCTTCTGCGGTCAAATTCCCGCCCTTGGCATCAAGCTCTGCTTTGCGCACCGCCCAAGCCGCTGCATCCGCATCGTCCTCAGTTTTTCTAAATTTTATCGCTTTGTCAGATATATCGTTAGACCAGACGTCATCTACGTCCATATTTACGTCAAATTTACCTAAAAACTGACCTGGTCCAAACATTGCTCTACCGATATCTACTATACCCCAACCCCATCTCTTATCAGGTACTCCATGCTCGCTCGTCCAGCCCGAAAGCTTGCTGGTATCATTCTTTTTGAACGAGTACTTTGTTTGTCTTGCCGTCGTTAGTAAGACATCTCTTGCTTGCTCGTTGGTCATGTAGCTATATCTGGACATTATGACGCCCAAAGCTCCCGTTACGTGAGGCGCTGCCATCGACGTACCTCCCCAAGAGTCATATCCTGCCTTACCGGTTTTTACGTCTACGACAGGTGATTTTATATCTGTTCCGGGTGCTGCTATAGTCCACCACTTGGAGTGTCCAGCAGTGTTAAATCTTTGACTATCTCCCTTGGCTTGTCCGGTTACGTTTAGCCATAGTTTTTCAGCATCGGGGCGAAAATACGGTAGCATCGCTCTTGTGTAGGATTCTTCCATACCGTCCCTGTTGCCTGCGGTAAAAACTTGGATTATTCTGTATTCTTTAGCTACTTCGTATGCTGCGTCCATAAAATTTTTTTGGCCGTTCACTACAAACTGGTAGTATGCTTTT
Organism: uncultured Campylobacter sp.; assembly: GCA_963526895.1. Taxonomy (GTDB): domain Bacteria; phylum Campylobacterota; class Campylobacteria; order Campylobacterales; family Campylobacteraceae; genus Campylobacter_A. The sequence continues at coordinate 1,279 of CAURRL010000177.1, forward strand.
TTGGCAGCATCTAGATCTTTGAGGTATAGATGATGGTTGGGCTGGGTGGGATTAGTTGCCGTGCCAGGGGTGCCGCCGTAGCCCTCTGCTCCAGGATAGGAGGAATTTACTCTTCTATTTGATCCCCAGCTATTATTTATCGCTCTTACGCCTGATTTAGCAAGCTCGTTATATACGGCGTAGAAGTATCCGTAGTCTTGATTTGGGCCGTAGGTCATGCCGTCATTTCCGCCTGTATTTCCGGAGTACAATCTTGACCCCCAGGCCACTCCATGCGTTCCACTTCCATTGCGGTTCGCAGCTATCGTGCCTCCTACGTGCGTACCGTGAGAGTCATTTACGCCGGCTATCCAATCTCCGTTAGTTTCAAATTTTTGCCCTTTTTTAAATTCATCCTTATTTGTCCTGTCTTTTTCGTCACTATTCTTTTGCTTAAAGGGCGCGTTGCCGTATTCTGCATCTGGGTAACGCATGCCGTCTTTGGAGTATTCGCCTTTTGCAGTCGTCCCCGTAATCCTGCCTCCTGCAAATTCTTGGTGACTTAGAAGCATACCAGAATCTACCACACCGAGTTTTACCCCTTTGCCTGTGGCGCCTTTGGCGTAGGCTACCGATGCGTTCATACTGCCTAGGCCCCAGTACGCTTTATACTCGTCTGTTTCCCAGCTTTTTATGTCGCCTACTTTACCAGGCTCTATATATTGCGCTTCGCAAATACTTGGCAATAAAAGGCCACAGGTTACCATCGAGAGCATAAATACCTTCTTAAAATTAGAACAATACATCTTACTCCTTTGTATAAAAGTATGAAATTATAAAATATTTAAACTAAAATATTAATTAAATATTTAAGCTTATTATTATATTGTATTAAATATATAAGTATTTGTTAATAAAAATAAATTTGATATAGCCAATAGTAAATATAATCTTTAAGATATTGCCTTGTTGAGTTTGATTGAGTGTTTGTAGATGGGTGGCGCTGCGTGTTACTTTTCTTTAGATTGTCTTTGTGGTTGCTTGGTGCGTGGTTTTGGAGAAATTTTCTAAAAACACGCTTTAGCAAGGCACTGAGGCAGGTATTTTAGCAAGTAACACCACTCATATGATTATGGTGTTACTTTGGATCCTATCTTAGTATGAGCGTGTTTCTGGATTTGCAGGGTATGCGCTATGGTTTTGGTCTATCGAGCTTATGAGGTGAGATTTACGAAACAGGATCATGCATGAAAAAGATCCGAGCGACTACCGCCGAAACGCATAGCTCGCAAATTTGTGCCGTTTTAGTAAAATCTAAAACGGCATTTTTGTTTTTAAAAACAAAACCTCTCGTCGGTTCTATTTTGCTTGCGTATGGCTTTAAATTTAGCCAAATTTTCCTCGTTTAAAAAATAATCTTTTTCTTTTTGTGCGCGTGCCTCTAGGACTTCGATTGCTTTTGCGAGAGCTTCTTTTCTGTCTGCGTGAGGCGACGCAAACTCCGGTAAAAACATAGCTTCATATACGTTTGCCTTGCTCCACTCAAGCGATTTCGCGGCGATATCTTGCTGCTTTTTGATGTCGCAAAATGCGTATGGATTTACCACGTCGCCCACTAGCTTGATAAACGCTCCTATCGCGCTTTTGACCTCAAAAAATCTACCGTCGTCCAAATTTATAACCTCTCTTAGCAAGATCGCGCGGTTTTTAGCGTTATAAAACCAAAACACCGCCTCGTCGCGCAGGCCAAGATCGTAAGCGCGAGCCGAAAGTACAAAAAGAGTCATCGGCGTGACCATCTGCGGAGCGTCCTGCACGATCTTTTCCGCGCTTTTAAAATCCTCTAGCGTGCCGCTTTTTAGCAGAGCGTCTATCTTGTCGTAAACCTTTACATGTTCAGCCTTGCCGGCATTTGCCGAGTAGTACGGCGTCACGTAAATGTCGATGCTCGTTACCTTGCCGTCACCAGCCGCCGATGCCACCGCCGCGCCAAAACAAAACGCCACTAAAAAATGTAAAATTTTCATTTATAGCCCCTTAAGATAAATTTTTGGTGCTATTTTAGCTAAAAGATATTTAAAGGTCGCGTATAAATTTGAAAGGGTAAAGTCCGCAAATTTAAGCGGACTTTGTAAAATTAGTTTTTAAAACTATGAATAGGCGCGGGGATCTGGCCGCCGCGGGCGATGAAGTCCGCCGATGAGTTTTTATTTACGCTCATCACGGGCGCGCTGCCGAGTAACCCGCCAAACTCCAGCGTGTCGCCCTCTTTGCCTTTTGGGATTATGCGCACGGCG
>CAURRL010000178.1:0-3509 GCA_963526895.1 uncultured Campylobacter sp.
ATTCCCGCCACCGAGCGAGGATTTTTTAACCTAATGTCGCTAGCCATCATCGCCCTCGTGGCGCTTCCGGTCGGCATAGCCTGTTTGATACTGGGTTTTGGCATGGGAGATAGCCCGTGCGTGATGTGTTGGTCGGAGAGGATCACGATGATAGCCATTAGCCTCATTGCGCTTTTAATCCTTAGATACGGCCTAAGACCCGGTTACGTCGCGGCGCTTTTACTAATGGCTTGCTGGGGGATGTTCAATGGCTTTATCCACTACAGCCTTGATGGGACGTTCGGAGGCTACCTCGACATAAAGCAGGGTTTCGGACTTGAAATTTTAGGCGCGCACACGCAGCTTTGGGTCGTCGTCGTGGATTTTTGCGTAATCGCGTTTTTAGCGGTCATATTTTTATGTAGCAAAAATTTGGGTGAGATAATGAAAAAAAGCGCGAGCGGCGAATACGGCGAGTTTTTGCGCTATCTGCCTCTGGGCAAGATTGCAAATTTAATCTTCATCGTCATCATCGCCGCAAACTGCGCGCAGGCTTTTATTGTCTCAGGCCCGCCGCCGTATCTGGGTTCTAGCACGCCGGCTAGACTAAGTCTTGATCCCGCCAAATGGTTTTGGGAAAAAGATCACTGGCAAAGCGCGCTTGATTTTAGATTTGATTGGAATCCGGAGCTTCCGGATATGCCAAACTAAGGAGCAAAAAGATGAAAAAGCTGATAATTTTTACGGCGCTAGCGGCTCTGGCGTTTGGGTTTGAGTTTAATCTTGATAGCAAAGCAGGTGCGCTTGAAGGCGTGAAGGAGCTCGGCGCACCGAGTGCGGAAGTGAGTTTGAGCTTACAAAACGACGCGCCGATTACGGGAGCGGACTACGACGCAGATAAAATTCATTTGGAGGTTTTTTATAAAAATAAATATTTTTAGGTTGCGCACAAAATTTTAACGCGTTTTATATCCGGAAACACCGATGGCCATTTTTTATTGGATTTGCAAGCGACCGTAGGCGCGGCGTGGTACAAAAATGAGCTCGGCATGATAAGCTTTAATAAAACCTTCGTCTTTTATGAGCCTATGGACGGATTGAGCGCAGAGGAGCAAAACAGCCAGTGGAGACACTTAACCGAGGGCTGGGATAAATGGAAGCTAAACGATCTCGGTAACAAAGGGCGCTTCTCCACGCTTCGGGCAAAGCAGCAATATATCCTCGGCTGGGATTACGATGCGGCTGCGAATAAATTTATCGTTGCGTCCGTGCCTAACGACGTGAGGGATTATTGGAGCGTAGCGGTGTTTGACGGCGACGATAAGATGATTTTGGAGGAGTTTATCCCGCAAATAGGCGGAAATTTAAGCCTAAAAGATAAAAGAAGCCTAGGCGAATATTACGTCACGGGTATCGACGCGCAGCCTGACGCCGTTTATCTTTTGAGTAAAAATTTCTCGACTATTTTAAAGCTAAATTTGCAAACTCACGCTATCGAGGATGCGTATAGCTTTAGCGGGGCGGCAAACGCAAGGGCGCTTGCTGTGAAGGACGGCAAATTTTATGTTTTTTCGCGCGAAGGCAAAGAAAATAAAGTTTTCATATACGATATGAAATAAAGCCCACATTTAAGGAGAAGAGATGCAAAGACGTTCTTTCTTAAAAGGCGCGGGAGCGGCTCTGGCTACGGCGGGAGCCTCTCCAAGCCTATTCGGTATGGAGCAGTTTGAGGTGGATTTTAAACCGAAATCCTATAAAAACGAGCAGGGCGTAGAGTATCACTATCTCACCTGTCCTAGAAACTGCCGCGACGCCTGTTCGATGATCGCAGAGATCAAAGACGGTAAGATGGTTAGCATCAAAGGCGATCCGAAGCACCCTCTAACGCAAGGCACGGTCTGCGTCAAAGGACATACCTACGCGATGCACCTATACAACGCCGATCGTATAATGTATCCGATGAAGCGCGTCGGTAAAAAGTGCGAGGGTAAATGGGAGCGCATCAGCTGGGATCAAGCGCTAAAAGAGATAGCCGCCAAGCTTACCGAGATCAAGGCAAAATACGGCGGCGAGGCACTGACGGAATTTGTCTATTCGGGCAACGAAGGGCATATCTCAAAGACTATTTCGTCTGGAAATTTCTTTGAAAAATACGGCGCTACGAGGCTTGTGCGCAATCCATGCGACTGGCCGCGCTATGCGGGCACGCCGAGCGTCATCGGCACGGACTTTTCAAAAGACGCGCTGGAAGTCGATGAGAGCGATATGTATATCAGCTGGGGCTCAAACGAAGCCTATACGGCGGTGCACTGGATCAGATTTGCCCATCGCGTCAAAAAACGAGGCGGCAAGATCATCGTCATAAATACGATCAGAATTCCGCTCGCAAACCAAGCCGATATGTTTATCCAACTAAAGCCTTCAAGCGATCCTGCGTTTTGTCTAGCGGTGTGTAAGGTGCTGATAGAGGAGGATCTCTACGATCACGAATTTGTAGAAAAATATACGATGGGCTTTGACGAGCTGGTTAAAGAGTGTAGCCTCTACACCTATGGCGAGCTAAGCGACATGTGCGGCGCAAGCGTCGATCAGATCAAGGTTTTTGCGCGAGAATACGCTCATGCTAAAGCGCCCGCCATTATGCACGGCGACGGCGGGCAAAGGCACTTTAACGGCGCAAGGCTCGTGCGAGCGGTTACTTTCTTGCCGGTACTTACGGGTTGCCTTACAAAACTTGGCGGCGGATTATTCTGGGCTTACGTGCACGTAAAGGGCTGCTTTAACTTCGATAACTGCATGCCAGATCTTTCGCCGAAAGACGCGGAAGGCAAAAAAATAGAGCGCCAGCAAATAAGCTATATAGAATTTGGCAAAGGTATCCAAAAGGAAAATCCGACCTATCTAGGTAAGCCGATAAATACGGTAATTCGAGCCTGTATCAACTATAACTCAAATTTGATGGTAACGGCGCCCAATACGAATTTAATCAAAAAACGCGTGATGGACGACGATTTTTTCTTGGTAGTCATCGATCCTTACGATACCGACACCTGCGATTACGCTGACTACGTATTGCCGGGCGTTACCTTTATGGAGAGCGAAGATATTCAAAACGATCAAATTTCGGGCTACGTCTGCTACAACGCCCAAAGCGTCAAACCGCTAGGCGAAGCTAAGACGAATTTGGAGTTTTTTAACGCTCTAGCTAAGGCAATGGGATATAAAGAGGAGTGCTTTGATTGGGATAGCGAGACGGTTTGCAGGAGGTTTTTGGATACGGAATTTGCCAAAAAGCAAAATATCACCTACGAAAAGCTAAAGAGCGTAGGCTGGATTAAGCCGTTTAGGACTCCTGAGACGATGAAAGATCAGTTTCCTTACTACCCTTATGCGCCGAAGGACAAGCTTGTATTCGGTACTAAAAGCGGCAAGTGCGAGCTCTACTCTGAGACATTCAAAGAGGCAGGTTATCATCCAGTGATCGATCTTGATGACGATTGGGATTATTACCGAGCACATAAGAGTTTCGG
>CAURRL010000179.1:0-3487 GCA_963526895.1 uncultured Campylobacter sp.
GATGCGGTCTCCAGATGAGTTTCACGCGCTCGGGTAAATTCGTAAGCGCTCTAACAAAAGGCACGGAATCCATAAGCGCCTTGGTTGTGGCGCTAACGATCATGCCTGGGCCTGAAATTTGCTTGCTTGTGTTATATGTCCTCATCTCGTAGGTATATGTCGTCTCGGGAGCTAAATTTGCATCCACGTAGTGGCTGGCAAAGCGGTCTTTTATGTCAGCTACGACCTTCATTTTGCCGTTATTTTCGTTTGGATTTGAGCGGTATAGATAGTAGCCCGCGACGTTTGAAGTCGGAGTCGGCGTCCACTCAAAGCCCACTTCGGTCATATCGCTGATGGTTTTTAGGCTCTGGACGGTCGGCAAATTTGCATTTACTTGCGCAGGCCCGCTAGAGGATACGCATCCACTCATCACAATAGCTAAAGAGCTCGCTAAGCCCCATAAAATCAATCTTTTCATCTATATTCTCCTTGCTAAATTTGCTAAGTAAAATTTCACTAAAATCATCCCAGACGGGTGCTACAAAGCTCATTTGCTCGCCCGTGCGCGGATGCGTGAAATACAGCCCGTAGGCGTGAAGCATTACTCGGGCGATTTTATCCTTTTCGCTCTTAAAACCGTATAAAGCATCGCCCAAAATATGGCGGTTTAAGCTAGCCAGATGCACTCTGATCTGATGAGTTCTACCCGTAAAAAGCTTTGCCGCGATCAAATTTACGCCCGCGTTTTTACCATGCACGGGGCCGTCAAATTCGCCAAAAATCAGATTCGCAAAGGCGCTTTTTGCCGCGCGGCCGCTTGAAACGATCGCCTTTTTTAGGCGGTTAGCGGGGTTTCGCCCGATAGCTCGCTCGACGATGCAGTTTTGCTTGAGCGGCAGATCGGTTAGCGCTAGATATATGCGCCCCATGCTTTTATCGCTTAGCTGTTTTGAGAGCGCGGCGTGAGCGGCGTTATTTTTAGCTACGACGATAGCTCCGCTGGTTCCCTTATCCAGCCTATGCACGATGCCCGCCCTACTTTGTCCGCTTAAATTTGATAGCAAAAACCCCTTCGCCCCGAGCCAGTCCACAAGCGTGGGTTCTTTGACGCTAGGAGCGGGATGGACGACTAAATTTGCGGGCTTATTTAACACGAGCAAATCCTCGTCCTCGTAAATGATCGGCACTTCAAATTCCGCTTCAAATTTAGTCGTATTGGGCTCGCTTTGCTCAAATTTGATCCTCAAAACGTCGCCCAAATTTAGCTTTGCGGATGGCTTATTTAGCGGCTTGCCGTTTACGCTAACCAGCCCGCTTTTTATCAAATTTAGCGCTTGATTTCTAGCGACGTTTAGCTCAGCGGCTAAAAACGCGTCAGCCCTCGTCTGCGCGCCGTCTAAAATTTTGATCTCTTTTTCCGTCATTTTTAGATTTGTTTCCTTTAAAATGCTATAATCGCTCAAAAAAGGCAAATTTTTGATAAGACTCGATAGGCGAATTTTAATCCATTTTGACTTCGTTCAGCCGTTTTTGATACTTCCTATTATTATTTTATCATACATTTTGGTTTCTGAGGCAAATTCTATCCTGGCTGGCAAGCAGCTTGTATATTTTGGCGTCGGTCTAGCATTGTTTTTATTTTTCTTTTTGCTCCCTATTCGCAAGATCGCCTGGCTCATACCGCTATTTTACTGGATTTGCATCGTTTTACTCATTAGCGTAGATTTGTTCGGCACGAGCAAACTGGGCGCAAAAAGATGGCTCGAGTTTCCTTTTATCCACTTTACGCTTCAGCCCTCTGAAATCATGAAACCGGCACTTCTTTTGATGCTAGGCTACCTCATCAAACAGCGCCCGCCCGAAGAAAACGGCTACGGTCTCAAGGACTTTTTACGCCTTAGCCTTTATATCCTTTTGCCTTTCGTACTGATTTTAAAAGAGCCCGATCTGGGCACTGCGCTGATACTGCTCATCGTGGGCTACGCCGTTCTTTTTATCATCGGAGTAAATAAAAAAATTTGGGTCGTGATATTTGCCGGGGTTTTGCTCTCTGCGCCCGTGATTTACGAAAATTTGCACGATTATCAAAAAAAGCGCATTACCGATTTTTTAAGCGAAGAGTCCAACTATCACGTGCGCCAGAGCATCATCGCTATCGGCAGCGGCGGACTAAAGGGCAAGCCAAAAGACGAGGCGACGCAGACGCACTTTAAATTTTTACCGATTTCGACTAGCGATTTTATTTTTGCTTACACGATCGAGCGATACGGATTTTACGGAGGGCTAGCGCTACTTAGCTTTTACGGAGCGCTGATAGCTCATTTGCTCAGCCTAAACTACGGGCTAAAGGATGATTATTTCACACAAACGATGGCGTCTGGGATCGGAATACTTATTTTTATTTACGTGAGTATAAATATCATGATGACGATCGGCTTTGCGCCTGTGGTGGGCATTCCGCTGCCGTTTTACAGCTACGGCGGCAGTAGCTTCGTTACTTTTATGTGCCTTTTTGGGATTTTGCAAAATTTGCTCGCGTTTAGGTTTGACTCAACATATAAATTAGTACAATTCAAATTTTAAGTATTCAAATTGCACTAAACAATAATCACCCCTTAAGCTTGCTTGTGTTAGTATCGGCAAAATTTAGTACGGGAAAAAGATGCAAGATTACTCTATTTTAGATGTTTTATCCAACAAAAAAGTCCTTTGTTTAGAGGATGAACCATATATATTAAAAAATATGATCGACTCCCTTGAGCTGTTTTTTGCCGAAGTAAAAGGCGTAAGCGACGGCATCGAGGCGCTAGATGAGGCTATGAGCGGCTCATACGACGCGCTCGTCCTAGATGTTAGCGTCCCGCACATGGACGGTCTAGAAGTAGCCAAAAAGATCCGCTCTGCAAACCGCAAAATCCCTATCGTAATCATCTCAAGCCACACCGAGCAAGAGTATTTGTGGCGCGCCGTCGAGCTAAAGATCACGAGATACCTCTCAAAGCCTTACGACAAAGATACGTTTATAAAGGCGCTAGAAGACGTCGCAATGGAACTCATCGACCATACACCTATGTTTAATATTAATAGCGAGCTTAAATACGACTTTAGCAAAAAAATCATATATATAAAGGAAGAGGCCTGTCGCCTCTCCAAAAGCGAAAGCAAGCTTTTGGAGTATTTTTTAAACAACAAAAATCAAACCATCACTTACGAGCAGCTGTTTGACTACATGTGGGAATTTGAGCAACCGACCAAAGAAGCCATCAAAACCATCGTAAAGGAACTGCGCCGAAAAATCGGCAAGGATACGATCAGAAATTTATACGGCGTAGGGTATCTATGTGAAGTCCAAATTTAAATTTATCATCCTGCTGCTCGTCGTTTTATATGGCGCCATTACCGTTTTGGTTTTTAACTTTTACCGCGATCTTGCGTTAAAAGACGCCAAGCAGGAGGCCGTTTACGTGCTAGATGCGATGAACGGCATACGCGACTACATCTCTAC
>CAURRL010000180.1:0-3486 GCA_963526895.1 uncultured Campylobacter sp.
CTAAAAATCCGTCGCAGTAAGTGCCAACCAGATCACTCCTGCCGTCTACCACGCCAACCGCGTAAAGGTCGATATAGCCCTGCCTAAGCCCCTTTAAAACATGAAGAGCCTTTGACGTAGCGCCGATAACGACGCATGGCTCGCCCGTGTGCGGCTTTTTAGAAAAGTCCAAAAACATACGCTTGGCGATCCTTAAATTTCCTATTAGCAGGCACGAGATAATAAAGTCTATAAAAACCACGCTTCGCGGAAACGGGTTGAAAACGGCTGGCATCGCAAAATAAACGATCCAAAAGCAGACGATCGCGCAAAGATGAACGAGGAAAATTTTCCTCGCTTCGTTTAGTCCGAAAAATCTCCACGGCACCTTATAAATTTTAAAAAGCCACATAAAAAATAGCTTTAAAACCACCATCGTAAAGCAGCCCGCGACCAGCCCGCCTCTAAAATAATCAGGCAACACGCCGCTAAATCTAAGCAGATACGCCAAGTAAAACGACGCTACAAATATCGCGATATCAAAGGCTAGAAAAAACGCAAGCCGCTTTAGCTTCGTCGCTTTAAACATTTATAAATTTTCCTTTACGATTTTTACCACTCGCGCAAACTCCTCGTCCCCCGTCGCCGTACCGCTAGGCAGGCAGATACCGCGCGCGAACATCTCCTCGCTAGTGCCGTCCGTAAACGCTAGCGCCCCTTCAAATACCGGCTGCATGTGCATCGGCTTCCAAAGCGGACGGCTTTCTATGTTTTCTTTAGCGAGTGCGTCTATTACGCGCAAGTGCGCGCCTTTTTCTTTAAACAGCGCGGTCGTTAGCCAGCGGTTGCCGCGAGAATTTGCAATCTCTGGCATAAACTCAAGCTCAGGAAGCTCTTTTTGATATTTTTCAAAAATTTCGCGTTTTTTTATCACGCGCTGCTCGAGCACCTCCATCTGCGCCGTTCCTATCGCGCCCAGGACGTTGCTCAGGCGGTAGTTGTAGCCGTAGTCTTTGTGCTCGTAGTGTAAAAACGGCTCCCTAGCTTGCGTGCTGTAAAATCTCGCCTTTTCCACGAGCTCTCTTTCGCCCACTAGCATGCCGCCCCCGCTTGTGGTGATGATTTTGTTGCCGTTAAAGCTATACGCGCCCAGTCGTCCGAACGTGCCCAGCGCTTTGCCGCTCAAAAAGCCGCCCAGCGCCTCAGCCGCGTCTTCGACCACGGCGATGTTTTCTTGTTCGCAGATCTCGCAGATCTCTTTCATCTTTGCGGCCTGACCGTAAAGGTGCGTGACGACGAGCGCTTTTGGCTTTTTAGGCGAGTTTGCGATCGCTTTTTTTAGTAGCTCAGGGCTTAGATTCCAGCTTTCATCGCTATCTACGAAAACGGGCGTAGCGCCTTGATAAAGTATCGGACTAACGGACGCCATAAAGGTAAACGTAGAGGCTAGCACCACGTCTCCCGCGCCGATACCAAGCACTCTTAGCGCCAAGTGGATCGCCGACGTGCCGGAATTTAGCGCCAAAGCATCGGGCGCGCCTGCGTAGTTTGCCACGCTTGCTTCAAATTTATTCACGTATTCGCCAAGCGGCGCGATATAGTTGCTCTTAAAAACCTCGTTTATATACTCTTGCTCTTTGCCGCTCATGTGTGGCGGGCTTAGGAAAATTCTTTGCATTATTATTCCTTAAAGAAATTTACGCATTGTAGCACTTAAAATCTAAATATTTTTATAAAAACTCGTTTAAATTTGTTTTTAGGCCGTAGAAAATAGGGATTTTGTTAAATTTTACGTCAAAATATATTTTAAAAATGTAAATTTGACGCCTTGCAGGATACTTTATCTATTTTGCCCGCGCCGTCCTTTGTCGCTACGGGCGCAAATTTGACGAGCGGCATTTAGCGCTCAAATTTAGCTTAAATTTCGCCTAACTTTAGCCGGATTACCGTAGGCCACGCTTTTATCCGCGATATCTCTTACCACAACGCTGCCCGCTCCGATGATGCAGTTTGCGCCGATTTTTACGCACTGTATAGCGCAAGAACCTATACCTACGTGCGTGTTTGCGCCCACTATCACGCCGCCTGCTAGCGCCGCATTTGGGCTAATATGCGCGAAATCTCCGATCTCGCAGTCATGCTCGATGATCGCACCAGTGTTTATTATCGCACCCTCGCCTATTACAGCGCGCGCGTTTATGACGGCATTTGGCATCACGACCGCACCCTCGCCTATTTGCGCGCTAGCGCTTACTACCGCGCTTGGATGGATCAAATTTACTAAGACAAAGCCCGCGTTTTTTACTCTTTCTTGCAGGATACGTCTGATTTTATTATCTCCGATAGCCACGATCATGTCGGCTTTTTCCAGACTCGGGTCAAATTTGAGGACGCTTTTACCGTCAAATTTAGCATCGTCCAAAAACACGACCTCGCCATATCCGCACGCCCTAGCTACATCTGCTACGACTGCTCCGTGTCCGCTAAAGCCGTAAACGTAAATTTTAGTTGTGGCCATTAAATTTCTCCGTCGTAGCCATGCCTTCTTTGCTCACGCCGCTTCGTTTTAGCACCTTTTGCACCGTTAAAATCGCGATTTTAACATCTAGCGCAAAGCTAAGCTCGCGAACGTATCTCGCGTCAAATTTAAACTTTTCCGCCCAGCTGATCGCGTTGCGGCCGTTTACCTGCGCTAGACCAGTGATGCCCGGTCTCACGTCGTGGCGGGTCGCCTGCTCGGCGTCGTAAAGAGGCAGGTACTCAACCAAAAGCGGACGCGGCCCGATGAAGCTCATATCGCCTTTTAGCACGTTAAAAAGCTGCGGTAGCTCATCAAGGCTGAGGCTTCTGATAGTCTTGCCGATGCCGCTTAGGCGCATCTCGTCGGGCAGCAGCTCGCCGTCCGCGCCGCGCTCGTCGCTCATCGTTTTAAATTTGTAAATTTTAAAAATTTTAGCGTGCAAGCCCGGGCGCGCCTGCGTAAAAATGACGTCACGGCTAACCTTAAAATAGATCAAAACCGCAACGACCGCCATGATCGGCAGTGTAAGCACGATCAAAAAAATCGCGCCGCAAATATCCAGTAACCGCTTAAAAAACGCTCTATACATCGATAAATTTCCTGTAAATTTCTATATATTTCCTAGCGACCGCTCGCTCGTCAAACTCGCGCAAGGCGAGCTCCCGCCCGTTTCGTCCCATTTGCGCGGCCAAATTTTCGTCGTTTAACAAAATTTCTATCTTTGCGGCTAGGTCGGCGGAGTTTTTTACCTCGCAAAGCAGGCCGTTAAAGCCATTCGTCACGGCCTCGTTACATCCCGCCACGTCACTAGCAACAACCGGCCTACCCATACTCATCGCTTCTAAAACTGTGCGCGGGAAGCCCTCTTTGTAGCTTGGAAGCGTAAGCAGATAGCTAGCCTTTAAAAGCTCCGGCACGTCGTCTCTAGCGCCCAGATACCGCACGGCGCCGCCCGTTAGAAACTTAGCATCCGCCGTACTTTTGTT
>CAURRL010000181.1:0-3452 GCA_963526895.1 uncultured Campylobacter sp.
ATTTTAAACATAAAAATCGGCGCGAAAGTTATATTTACCGTAAATACATGGGGCGAGTATTATAACGGCGAGCGCGGACAGATCATGCAAATTTTAAAAGAAAACGGCGAGGTAAAAAGCGTCATCGTGCAAAAAGCTGACGGCGAGATCGTCGAGGTAGAGCGCGCGAGATTTGACATGAGCGAGTTTGTGATGGCAGGCGAGCATCTCGAGGAGCGCGCGAGGGCGTCTTTGACGCAGTTTCCGCTAAAGCTAGCCTACGCGATCACGATCCATAAATCCCAAGGCATGAGTATCGAAAATTTAGTCTGCGACCTAAATCATATCTTTGCTAACGGACAGCTCTACGTCGCGCTCTCGCGGGCGATCGATCCGAAAAAACTGAGGATATTTTACGGCAAAAGTCGGCCGTTTAGAGAGTATTTGCAAAGCGTCGTTAAAATAGATGAAGAGGTCGAGAAATTCTATCTTGAAAACAAATTTGAAAACATTAAGGAAGACGTATGAAAAAGATTTTTGCGCTGGCTTTTGCCGCGGTTATGGCCTTTGCCGAGACGCTAAATATCGACAACTTTGAAACCGATCTGTACTCCAGAGACGCGAAAAGCTCGATCAAAAAAGTAAGCGTAAGCCTGCGTCTGGAGGGGCGCGACGTCGTAGATAACGAAGCCTACGTGCTTGACGCGCTAAACGTCGTTATCGGCAGCTTTTACGTCGAAGATCTGCTAACTTCGCTCGGCAAGGAAAAATTTAAAGACACGCTAGCTAAATACACCGCTAAAAAGCACTCGATAGATATCGACGAGGTGCTCATCATCTCGCTAAAAACCGTGCGCGAACCAAATATCGAAGAGCTGCTTGAAGCGCTAAAAAACGTCAAAACTACAGGCTCAAAAAGATCGCAAAAAGAGCAGGTCGAGGATATCTTGCGAGGAAATAAAAACCAGCTTAAGCCGATGGATTTAAATCAGATAGATGATTTTGGCAAAGACTTCGGAGAGCGGTAAAAATTTGGGATTAAATTTATAAATTTTATGCACCGAGACCCGAGTCTTTAAGGCGCTAAATTTGGTTTGGTTAAATTTAAGATTCTCTAAAAATTTTTAGTTTTTCTTTTTTCTTGGGAGGCGGAAGGGGTTTCTACTTACGGTCTGCTTGCAGCTGCTAGCGTAGCGGTCTCAAGCCCGTAGGGCGACGGTAGCGAACGTAGTGAAGCTAAAGTAGAGCGTCGCCTTCCTTTGCTTTGGCTTTGCCTCGCAACTGCAAAAAGCAGACCCACCCCCCGTCTGCTTGCAGCTGCTAGCGTAGCGACCGCAGAAGCCCTCTCCAACCCCACTGCACGTGAGAAGTTGCTGTGCTACGCGCAGGTTAAATTTGGCGCTTTCTCGCCTCGCGTTTTTAAATTTACGTTTTCAAGATGCGGGTTTAGGTGTATAAAAGGTAAAATTTGAAGTCGAAATTTGCAAATTTAGTCAAATTTGGCTTCAGATTTGAACGTAAAACGATAAGGCGAAGTATCACGAGATGATTTTTAATGTTGTTGCAGTTTTTGCGACTAAGGCTAACCGAGCGGGTTGCCGCAGGAGCAAAAACAAAACTCATTAAAAAGCGCTCGCGAGAGAAGCCTCTTTTTGCTAAAAGTTTATTGGTTTATGACGTCATAATACGACGGTATCACCGGCGTCAGCAAATCATCGCTTATCTTAAAATCCTTCTTGGTATTACTCAGCGTGATTTTGATCTTGTTGCCGAGCTTGTCCTCGTAGTCGATCCTTGTCGGGATGTAGTTTTTGACGGTGATTAGATACTCCACGCCATCATATTTGGCCTTGTAGAGCGTATCGGTGATCTTGACCGCGTTTCTAACGACGTCGATTAGATTGGGCGCCTTTTCAAATTTAGAGATGATCGCTTGCTCGAGCGCATCCTCGATCACGACGACGCGGTTTTTATCAAAGTAGATTTTTTTAGGCGTCGGGCGCTCGTAGATCCAGTAGGCGCGGTTGTTACTTTTTGCGTAAAATTTACCGAAATAATCGACCGTTTCGTTCTCGCTCGTGATGGTTTGCACGAAGTCGCTTTGAAGCGTGACGAAATTTAACGTAACTCCGAAAGCCGAGGCGCAAAAGAGCAAAAATGCTAAAATTTTTTTCATATATTTTCCTTTATCGGGCGAAATTCTAGCTAAGTTTAAATAATAAAATGTTAAAATCCAAGCTTTAACAAAATTTAAAAAGGCTAAAAATGATAACGGCGTTTATGCAAAAGGTATTTGGCACAAAAAACGACAGGGAAGTAAAAAAATATTTCAAACGCGTCGCCTACATAAACTCGCTCGAGAGCAAATATCAAGCGATGAGCGACGATGAACTGAAGGCTAAATTTAACGAATTTAAAGCGCAGGTGCAAAACGGCGAAAAGAGCCAGGACGAGCTGCTAGACGATGTGTTCGCCATCGTGCGAGAGGTCGGTAAAAGGACGCTAAATATGCGCCATTTCGACGTTCAGCTAATCGGCGGCATGGTGCTAAACGACGGCAAGATCGCCGAGATGAAAACGGGCGAAGGTAAAACCCTCGTAGCAAGCTTGCCCGTTGTTTTAAACGCGATGAGTGGCAAGGGTGTGCACGTCGTGACCGTAAACGACTACCTCGCCAAACGTGACGCGACGCAAATGGGCGAAATTTATAAATTTCTAGGCCTTAGCGTGGGCGTGATACTAGGCGGCGAATACGACGACTCGGCGCGCAAAGCCGCATACGACAGCGATATCACGTACGGTACGAATAACGAATTCGGCTTTGACTACCTACGCGACAATATGAAAATGGATTTCAAAGATAAGGTGCAAAGAGAGCATAACTTCGTCATCGTGGACGAGGTCGATAGTATCCTCATCGACGAGGCCAGGACTCCGCTCATCATCTCGGGGCCTACAAACCGCACGCTAGACGGCTACATCAAAGCAAACGAAGTCGCGCGCCAGATGAAGCGCGGCGAACCGCCTGCGACTCCACAAGAAAAGGCAACGGGCGACTTTACCGTAGATGAAAAAAACCGCACGATAGCTATCACCGAAGAAGGCATCTCAAAGGCCGAAAAGCTCTTTGGCGTAGCAAATCTCTACGACATGGAAAACGCGATTTTGAGCCACCACCTAGACCAAGCTCTAAAAGCGCACAATCTCTTTGAAAAAGACGTGCACTACGTCGTTCGCGAAGGCCAAGTCGTCATCGTTGACGAATTTACGGGACGTCTGAGCGAAGGACGAAGATTTAGCGAGGGCTTGCACCAAGCGCTCGAGGCCAAAGAGGGCGTAAAGATCCAAGAAGAGAGCCAAACTCTAGCCGATATTACATTTCAAAACTACTTTAGACTTTACAAAAAACTATCGGGCATGACGGGTACGGCGCAGACGGAGGCGACCGAATTTTCGCAAATTTACAAGCTTGA
>CAURRL010000182.1:0-3409 GCA_963526895.1 uncultured Campylobacter sp.
AACTTTGCCTCTATCTACGCTATCTATATGCTATTTACGCTTTAAAAATCAGGCTTCGCGCTTGATAGCCCCGTAAAAAATAAAGCACTCGACTGGTTAAAGGCGTTTGGCAGCAACGACAACTTCCAAGCTCTTTACGCAGCCTACGTCCTAAGCACGCAAAAGAAACTCGATAGATCAAAGCTAAATGCTCTATACGATCAAAAGAGATACCAAGGCAGCGCGCTTGAGGGCTACTTGATGGCTGCGATCCTCAAAAACGAGGGACTAAATAAAGAAAGCGAAAAAGTACTAAAAGAGCTAAATAAATCGACCTATAACCGCGAAAAAGAGCTAGCAGATAACTTCGGTTCAGAGATCAGAAACAAGGCCTTTATGCTGCTTTTACACGCTAATCACTTTGAGAAAAACGCATTTAGCGACGAGCTAGCCGACTATCTGATCGCTCGCGTCGATAAGCTACATTCGACGCAGGAGCGCGCATTTACGCTAAGAGCGCTAAGAGCATATATCAAAGACGTCTCAAGCGAGAACAAATTTAAGCTAATCGCCGACGGACACGATCTAAATTTCGACGGTCGCGGAGCTATCAACATCGCTCCTAAAAAGCCTGAGATCACTATCGTGCCTGAAAACGGCGCAGCCGTGTATCTAGGCGTTAGCGCGTCAGGCTATAAAAAGCTAGACGTAAATCACAAATTTGATAAAAAAGGGCTTGATATCTATAGAACCTTCGTCGGCAAAGACGGCAAAGAGATCGATATCAACGCGCTTAAGGTAAACGACGTCATCTACTCGAAGCTTTCTCTTAAAACGAATGAGTTTATCAGAAACGGCGTGATAAACGAAACGATCAGCCCTTGCCTTGAGGTGGTAAACGAAAACATCGTACCAAACGTTAGAACTGAAGCTACGAAAAACTCTTTAACTCTCGAGCATCAAAATATCGAGGACGACAGAGTTTTGAGCTTTTATAGCTTGGATGCTAGCAAGGATGCGCACGTGCTCTACACGCCTCTTCGCGTCGTCATGAGCGGTAAGTGCATGCTACCTGCGGTCATCACGGAAAACATGTACGACGAGAGCATGAGCGACTACGATCTAGCTCAGCACGAATTTATCGTCAAATAATCCTTTGCGAAGCGGTTTTTAGCCGCTTCGCTTTCTTTGCCTATTCTTAAAAACAACCTATTTTAAACATACTATTAGCAAATTTGTAGTAAAATCCGACATTTTTTAAACAATTATTAAGGATAAAATATGGCGGAATTTTACGACGCAAAAGAAGTAGAAGATAAATTTTATAAAATTTGGGAAGAACGCGGATATTTTGAGATAGACGCGAACAAAAACATCCGCAAAGACGGCCGTAAATTTTGCATCATGATGCCGCCTCCAAACGTAACGGGCTCGCTTCACATCGGGCATGCGCTAACCTTTACCCTGCAAGACATAATGACGCGCTACAAAAGAATGGACGGCTACAAAACGCTATGGCAGCCGGGCCTTGATCATGCCGGTATCGCCACGCAAAACGTCGTCGAAAAGCAGCTCCTAGCACAAGGCATCAAAAAAGAAGAGCTCGGACGCGAAAAATTCGTAGAAAAAGTCTGGGAATGGAAAGAAAAAAGCGGCGGTATGATCGTGCATCAGATGCGAAAACTAGGCATCTCTCCGGCATGGTCGCGCCAAAGATTTACGATGGATGAGGGGCTCAGGATAGCCGTCAAAAAAGCCTTCGTAAATCTCTACGAAAAAGGGCTCATCGTACGCGAAAACTACATGATAAACTGGTGTACGCACGACGGCGCGCTCAGCGACATCGAGGTCGAGCACAAGGAAAACAAAGGCAAGCTTTATCATTTGAGATACTACCTTGCGGGAGAACAAGATAAATTTATCGTTGTGGCAACGACAAGGCCGGAGACCTACTTCGGCGATACCGCGGTAATGGTAAACCCGAACGACGAACGCTATAAAAATTTGATCGGCAAAAAAGTAATCCTGCCGATAATCGGTCGCGAGATCGAGATCATAGCCGACGAGCATGTCGATATGGAGTTTGGTACAGGACTGGTTAAAGTTACTCCCGCGCACGACACCAACGACTACGAGGTCGGCAAAAGGCACGATCTAAAATTTATCACCATTTTTGACGAAAAAGGCATACTAAACGATCAGTGCGCGCAGTTTAAAGGGCTCGAGCGACTAGAGGCCAGAGACGTCATCGTAGCGGAACTAGAAAAGCTCGGAAACGTCGAGAAGATCGAAGACTACGAAAACCAAGTCGGCTACTGCTACCGCTGCAAAAACGTCGTCGAGCCCTACATCTCAAAGCAGTGGTTCGTCAAAAAACAGATCGCTGACGACGCGATCGCAAAGGTCGGCGAAGGATTAGCCAAATTTTACCCGGCTCACTGGATAAACAGCTTTAACGCCTGGATGCGCGAGCTTCGCGACTGGTGTATCTCTCGCCAGCTATGGTGGGGGCATCAGATCCCGGTATTTTACTGTGACGAGTGCGGACACGAGTGGGCGGACGAAGGCGAACCGACGCAGTGCTCAAAGTGCAAAAGCGCAAATTTCCATCAAGACCCGGACGTCCTTGATACCTGGTTTAGCTCGGGACTTTGGCCGTTTAGCACGCTTGGCTGGGGCAACGGCGAGGAGCTAAAAAACGAGAAATGGTTTGACGACGATTTGGCCGAATTTTACCCAAACAACCTGCTTATCACGGGCTTTGATATTTTGTTTTTCTGGGTGGCTAGGATGATGTTTCAGGGCGAAAACGCTCTAGGCAAGCTGCCGTTTGACGATATTTATCTGCACGCTCTGGTTAAAGACGAGCAAGGCAGAAAGATGAGCAAGAGCCTAGGCAACGTCATCGATCCGCTCGTTAGTATCGAAGAGTACAGCGCCGACGTCTTGCGCTTTACGCTTGCGCTACTAGCCGTGCAGGGGCGCGACATCAAGCTAAGCGATGAAAAGATGAAGCTCGTGCGAAATTTTACGAACAAGCTTTACAACGCGAGCAAATATCTGCTGCTAAACGAGTCTAAATTTGCAAATTTAAGCGACGCCAAAATCGAAACGAAGCTTGGCAAATACATGCTAAGTCGCTTTAACGAGTGCGTGCGCGAAGTGCGAGAGAACATAGACGCTTACCGCTTTAACGATGCGGCAAACGCGATTTATAAATTTTTATGGGACGAGTTTTGTGACTGGGGCATCGAGCTTAGCAAAGCCGATAAAGGCAGCGTAAAGGAGCTTGGAGCGATATTTAAAGAGGCGATGAGGCTACTTAGCCCATTCATGCCTTTTATCTCCGAGTATCTTTTCCACGAGCTTAGCGGCTCAAATTTAGAAAACGTAAGCTCTATCATGGTTGAGGAGTATCCGCAGGCTAACG
>CAURRL010000183.1:0-3403 GCA_963526895.1 uncultured Campylobacter sp.
GTGTTTAAGTAAAATTTGGCGAGATTACTCGATATAAATTTGAACTAGTTTCGTCGGATAAATTTGGCGCAAATTTGATCGGTCGCTTGGGTAAACCGTTTGGCGAATTTATTTAAACTTTCGGGATGTAAATTTGGCAAATTTACATCCCTGTTACGGCGCCAAATTTGATTTGATTGAGACTGATTTTAGCGGCGCTATTTATAAACAAAACGGCTGATTTTTGATTTATTGCGTCAAATTTTTAGAATAAAAGTAGAAATTTAAGCCGCAAAAACGGCTTAAATTTACGTGAGTTTGTAGCTAACCGGGATTTTTATGACGTAGTCGCGATCAAGCGTCGGAAAATCAGGCGCGGCGCGATTTATGAGCTCGACCGCGGCTTCGTCTAGTATGAGCTTATTGTCATAAATTAATGGAGTAAATTAATCCGCATCAAATGACTTAAATTTTACAGCTAATTCAGTGTAAAGCCAATAGGAATTGTCATGATGTAATCTCTATCTAGCTTTTCAAAATCTGGAGCTGCTCTTTTTATGGTGTCTATTGCAGCCTCGTCTAATGTATCAAAGCCTGAACTTTTTACGATTTTTATGTCGCTAACAGTTCCATCTTTTTTAAACAAAAACCTGACATGAGCTATGCCTTGATGGCGCATTTTTTGAGCTCGCTTTGGATACCTAAGATGCTTTTTAATAGCCTTTTGGTACTTATCCCTATTAAAATTACTACTTGCAGAAGGATCTGAAAAATTAATCTCTCCGACCGTTTGGGCTCCGCTAGGCGGTAAATTTGATTTTACATTCGAGCTTGGAGCGCTACTTGGCTGTGGCGCAGACGGCGTAGGGGTCGGCGGCGACGGCTGTGCGGTCGGTGCTACCTGCGCAACTTGCTGTTCCGGTTCCGGTTCAGGCGTTTTAACCGGTTTTGGCGTAGGTTTTGGCTTTGGCTTCGGTTTTTCCACAGGCTTTTCTATCGGTTTTGGTTTCTCCACTGGTTTTGGCTTTTCTATCGGCTTAGGCGGCTCGACCGGTTTTGGCGGTTCCGGCGGAGTGACGACCGGTTCAGGCGGAGGAGGCGCAGGCGGTGCCGGAGGCGGCGGGGCAGGCGGAGTTGGTGCCGGCGGAAGCGGCGCTGCTGGCGGCGTAAAGGTATTTAGCGCTATCTTGACGCTTTTTTCTTCCGGCATCGGCTTTAGCTCGTCGTAAAATTTGATAAAATAGCCGATAAGAACGGAGTGTAACAGGATAGAGACACCAAGCCCCGTAAAGCTGGCGCGTCTATTCAGTTGTTGTCGTGATAGCGAAGTTTTCATGATTTTTTTCTTTTAGTATGTCGATAACCTTGATAAACGAGTCGAATTTGCTCTCTTTATCGCTTTTGAGTTCTATTAACGTTTCGTTTTTTATCTCGTTTAGCTTTTCTTTTAAATTTTCCTCGGCAATCTTCTCTTCGCCTATAAAAAATTCATTATCTTTATTAATTAAAACGGCGATTTTGTCTTTTTCATCTTGCTTTTTTTCCGCGCTCTCGCTGTTTGGCAGGTCGATTTTGATATTGCCCTGAGCGATAAAGGTAGAAATGCTAAGCACGATAGCTAGCAAAACTAGCATAATATCTATGAGCGGGATTACGTTTAATCCCTCTTTTTTAGGCATTCTCACGTGAAGCCTTGTAGCGGTTTACGAGTACGTCCACTTTTCTCATAAACGCGTTGTATATCATTAGCGTCGGTATCGCGACGATGAGGCCTAGCGCGGTTGCTTTTAGCGCGAGAGATAGGCCGACCATGATGCTTTTAGTGTCGATGCCGCCGCTCATACCCATGTCGTAAAAGGTCACCATGATGCCCGCAACCGTACCTAAAAGCCCGATATACGGCGCATTTGAATAAACTATATAAAGCGTTGTTAAATTTCTAGTTACGCTCTCTTCAAAGTCGTCTTGATTCTTATAATTTTCAAATTTAACGTTTGCATAAAAGATCAAGCGCTCTATCGTTAGCCACACTACAACAAAGCTCATAAGCCCTAAAATACCGATGATAACGTAATCGACGTTGTGTTTGAGAAATTCCATTTAATGCCTTCTTATAAAATTTGCGCGCCAATTATATCAGATTATGGTATTTATTGTCAATAGCGAATAGACAAGTCGCGTTTTAAATAAATTTGCTTTAAATTTAAGCTATTTTATACAAAAACAGATCATTGGTTTTAAAATTTGCGCGTTAAATTTTGATTAATTGAAATAAAATCTGAAAGTTTTTGGGAGATAAAATTCGGAGGCAAATTTGATATAAACTTGCTACTGCTAAAATTTATAATGGCGAGCCAAATTTGACTCGTCGTGACAAATTTAACGTTTTATATCAGCGCTTTCTGCCCATTCTTTTTAGATTGTCGCATGCAGATGTGTCGCCGCTAAAGCACGCCGAGCGGTAGATGCTTCTAGCTTTTGACTCATCCTGCGCTACGCCTAGTCCGTGTTCATAGAGGACCGCTGTGTTCGTGCAGCACGGTACGTCGCCTAGTTTGCAGCCTCTATCATAGGCCGACATAGCGTTTGTATAGTCAGGCTCCTTGCCGTCGGCGTTTGAGCGGTAAAACTCGCCCAGATAGTAGCAAGAGTACGCGCCGCCGTTCGTGCAAGAGGCGTTGTAGATTTCAAGGGCTTTATTTGCGTCTTTGCTCACGCCAAGTCCTGTTTGGTACATGTTGGCGAGGTTCGTGCAAGCGGGCTGGTAGTTGTTGCCGCACGCTCTTTCATAGTATTTTATAGCTGTTTTGTGATCTTGCAAATTTTGGTAGCTGATGGCAAGATCGTTGCACGCGGAGTAGTTGCCGCTTTCGCATTTCGGTTTTAACACGCCTATGGCACGCTTGTTAAAGTCATAGTCGGGGTTGTCGCTAGAGAAGCTACCACCACCGCTTGAAGCTGCGCATCCTACAAACAAAAGCCCGATCAAGGCAAGAAGTAAATTTCTCATTTTTTATCCTTTCCGTAGTTTTAAAATTGTCCAAATAGGTCGTTTAGCGCTTCGCTGATGCTAGGATGGGTGAAAATCTGATTTTTAAAGAAATCAGCACTCGCGCCTAAAGCCATCGCGATGGCGATCTCGTTGATAAGCTCGTTTGCGTAAACGCAGTGAAATGCCGCGCCTAAAATTTTGCCGCTTTTTGCATCTACGATCGCTTTTAAAAAGCCCGTTTCGTTGCCGACTACCTTTGCGCCCGGGACTGCGGCTAACGCTAGTTTTAGGACTTTAAAGTCTAAATTTTGTGCCGCGGCTCGTTTTTCGCTTAGCCCGATGCTAGCTAGCGGGGTCTCGGTAAAAAGCGCGCTAGCGTGAGGCGAGCGGTTTAGTGTGCTGCGCTTGCCCGTACCAAAAAGCTTGTCAAAG
>CAURRL010000184.1:0-3380 GCA_963526895.1 uncultured Campylobacter sp.
AATTTAAATCAGCTTTAATTATCTCAAATTTTAAGAATAAAACCGCAAAAATCGCCGCGCAAATTTCACAGCCCGAATTTTTCAAGATGCGCTAAAAACTTTTCGGGCGAGTAAAAGCCGATGAGTCGCGCGTTTTTTAGCTCATCTTGCATGTGGCTACCTGCACGGAAAAATAGGATCGCAGGCGGCCCAATGAGTCCGAATTTTTTCATTATCTGCGCGTCGTCACTGCTATTTTTTGTTACGTCTACGCGCAAAAGAGTGAAATTTGCTAGCTTTTTTAGCACGGCTTCGTCTTTAAAAGTTATCTCGTCAAGCTCGTTGCAGCTAGCGCACCAAGTCGCGTAAAAGTCGATGAGCACGGGTTTGGACGAGCTTTTTATAGCATTTTCTAGTTCGGTCAAATTTGACACGCTGATAAAATTTGGCTCATTTTTACTCAAATTTACGCCTGCGCCGCCTGTATTTTTAAAGCCTTCGAGCGGATTTAGCGCCGATTTGGCGCCCAAAAATGAGCCCACGATCAGCAAAACCGAGTAGATAAAGACTAGTAGTGCCGTGCCTTTTAGTAGTTTTTTGCCGTTGCCGCACTCGTCCTTTGTCGCATCAAAAGCTCCGAAAAATACGCTCGCAAACACGCCGATAACGCCGTAAAGCAGCAGCTCCGCCATAGCGCCCAGCACGCGCGCGCTAAGCCAAACCGCCATTATCAGCATTATAAAGCCAAAAAGCGTCTTGATTTTATCCATCCATGCGCCCGGTCGCGGCAAAATTTTACCCGAGCTCGCCCCAATCAGCAGTAGCGGCACACCCATGCCAAGCCCCATCGTAAAGAGCGCAAGCCCGCCAAACAGCGCGTTTCCGCTCTGCGCGATATAAAGCAGTGCGCCCGCAAGCGGTGCGGCGACGCAAGGGCTAGCGATGAGCGCGGATAAAAATCCCATCGCAAAAACGCCGATTATGCCGCCTTTGCTTTGGGCTTTTTTGTTAAGCGCGTTTTGCATGGCAAGGGGCATCTGAAGCTCGTAAAGTCCGAACATCGAAAGCGCAAGTGCGACGAAAACTAGGCTAAAGCCGATCAGTACGGCTGGGGTTTGCAGCGCGCTTTGTACGCCCGAGCCAAAAACGCTAGCCGCCACGCCCGCGACCGCGTAGGCGCACGCCATCGCAAAAACGTAGATAAGAGATAGGAAAAAGCCGCTCGTGGCGCGAGAGTTTTTGTTATTTTTAGCGTGCTGGTTGTCGCTATCAAATTTGGCCGAGGTTTCGTCCGGCGCGCTTAAATTTACGGCGCCGTTTTTGTCGCTGCTAGCTTGCTTTGAGACGATGATTGACGATAAGATCGGTATCATCGGAAAGATGCAAGGCGTGAGCGAGAGCAGCAATCCGTAGCCAAAAAACGTGGCGAGCGAGAGGAGGAAATTTGCGCTGCTAAGGCTTGCGGCGATGGTGTCTTGTTCGGATAGCGGCGCCTGCGAGCCGGCAAATTCAGGCTCGGCGGCCTCTATGATCTGCGCGACGGAGTAGCCACCAAGACCCTTTTTGACGCTAAATTTGAGTATTTGAGGTTGGTAGCAGATACCGTCTTTGGCGCAGCCTTGGTATTCGAGCTTTAGGGTGAAATTTTCGCTACCGCTAAGCCCTTTTAGCAAATTTATCGGTACGAAAAGGCTAAATTTGCCCGTATAAACCTCGCGCTCGTCGTAAATTTCGCCTTTTGGAAAGTTTAGATGCGAGTTTAGATTTTTATCGCCTAGGCTCGCAGCGAGACTGTCTTTATATATGTGGATATTTGGCGCGGGGGCGAATCTAAACTCGACGTTTTGCTCGTCGGCGTGCGCGGTGAGACCGAAGGCTTCTTTAACCGAAAGCGGTTCGGCAAACATAGCGCAGCAGGTCAAAACCGCCGCAAAAATCATCTTAAAAATCATAATATTCCTTGAAATTTTTGTCGTATTTTACACAAGCTCCCATAAAGTCAGCGTTAAATGTTAAATTAAGAGGCGTATTTTAGCTAAATTTTAATTATTTGATAGTAACATTTTAAAAATACCCAAAGGAGGTTTAGAGTGAGTAAAAACGGCACGGATAGCGTGAAATTCGATTACGAGCGCGAGCTTAGAAAGCTGCAAATCGAGCTTTTAAAATTTCAAAATCACGTAAAAGAGCAGGGCCTGCGCGTACTCATCATCATCGAGGGGCGCGACGCGGCGGGCAAGGGCGGCTCGATAAAGCGCCTAACCGAGCACCTAAATCCGCGCGGATGCCGCATCGTGGCACTTGAAAAGCCGAGCGACGTCGAACGCTCGCAGTGGTATTTTCAGCGTTACGTCGCGCATTTACCGAGTGCTGGCGAGATCGTGATCTTTGACCGCTCGTGGTACAACCGCGCTGGCGTCGAGCCTGTGATGGGTTTTTGCACGCAGGAGGAGCACAAGGAGTTTTTGCGCGAGGTGCCTAAATTTGAGGAGATGATCAAAAACTCAGGTATCATTTTCTTTAAATTTTACCTCTCGGTTTCAAAAGAGGAGCAAAAAAAGCGCTTCAAAGAGCGTCTTACCGACCCGCTAAAGCAGTTTAAAATCTCCCCAGTGGATGAAAAAAGCCAGGAGCTCTGGGATCAGTACACCATCGCCAAATACTCGATGCTACTAGCCTCAAACACGCCGTTTTGCCCGTGGACGATCATCGTCTCAGATAGCAAAAAGCAGGCTCGCATCAACCTTTTTAGGCACATCCTAGCACACGTAAAATACCCTAAAAAAATAGACGCCAAAAACTTTGAGTGTGACGAAGGTATCGTAAGGAGCGGCGAGGATGAGATCCGCCAGATGGAGGCAAATCTCAAAAACGAAAAGCTATCCAAGATGAACGGGTAGGGCGAGTTTGGGTCAAATTTGACGTGCGACGCGGGAAAACGGCCTCGCGAGAATTTGCCCAAATTTGTCAAATTTGACTCGGCTGTCAAATTTATACGCGGGCGGCAAAACCCGCACCTTTTTGATTCGAACGGCGGCAAAATCGGCACTCATCTGTTTAAAATTACTAGCCGCTTTTGTAAATTTAACAAAGCCGATTGGAGCTAAAATTTAACTCAAATTTGCTAAATTCCACCGGTGCTCGGCAGGTCAAATTTAAACTGCGCAGAGCCGTTATCAGCGCATTTCATAGTCAAATTTTACTAAATATCCTCCACGTCATCCACGCCGTACCATGCGCCAACGAGCAAAGCTTGAGCTGTCGCCGTTATCGCGGCGTCCGCGTAGTAAAGCACGGAGCCCGGGTTTGCTTTTAGAAAAAGTACCGTAAGGCTTGATATTGCTGAGACTATGAGCATGATGGAGTGAAATTTAAACAGCGGATTTTGCGTGATGCGCGAT
>CAURRL010000185.1:0-3379 GCA_963526895.1 uncultured Campylobacter sp.
AGATCATCGCTAGCGGCAACGAGCTAGTCGCGCTTGCGGCAGTTGAGTGCGGATGTAACTTTTTCGGCGGTTATCCGATCACGCCAAGCAGCGAGATCGCGCACGAGTTAAGCGTGCTGCTGCCAAAGCACGGCGGTAAATTTATCCAGATGGAGGACGAGATCGCGGGCATCTCGGTAGCGCTTGGAGCCTCGATGAGCGGGGCAAAGGCAATGACGGCAAGCTCGGGTCCTGGCATCTCGCTAAAGGCCGAGCAGATCGGGCTTGGCTTTATCGCAGAGGTGCCGCTAGTGATCGTAAACGTCATGCGCGGCGGGCCTAGCACGGGGCTGCCTACTCGCGTGGCGCAGGGTGATTTGCTCCAGGCTAAAAACCCGACTCACGGCGACGTAAACAGTATCGTTATCGCGCCTTCAAGCCTAGAGGAGTGCTATACGCAGACCGTTCGCGCGTTTAATCTCGCCGAGCGGTTCATGACGCCCGTGTTTTTGCTACTGGATGAAACGATCGGGCACATGCACGCAAAGGCCGTGTTGCCGCAGATTAGCGAGCTAGAGATCTACTCGCGCAAGCAGTTTGGTGGCGATCCGGCAAACTACCGCCCATACAGGGCCGCGGCCGACGAGCCAGCGACGCTAAATAAATTTTTCGGCGGTTACCGCTATCACGTTACGGGTCTGCATCACGGCGAGACGGGCTTTCCGACCGAGGACGGCGCGGTCGTGGACTACAACATAAAGCGCCTTTTTAACAAAATAAACGCGCACGCGCACGAGTTTGAGCTCTGGGAGGAGTTTATGCTGGATGATGCGGATATTTGCATTATCGCGTTTGGCTCCGTGGCCCGCTCGGCAAAAGAAGCGGTGCTAAATTTACGCGAAAAAGGCGTGAAAGTAGGGCTTTTTAAACCTATCACGCTATTTCCGACGCCAAGCGCGAAACTACGCGAAATCTCGGCTAAATTTAGCAAAATTTTGATCTGCGAGTTAAATTTGGGTCAGTATACTGGAGAGATAATCAAAGCTACGCTAAGAGACGACTTTAAAACTCTACTAAAAGCCAACGGCCGTCCGATCAGCCCGCAAGAAATCGCGCAAAAAATAGGAGAATTTTGATGGCATTTAACTACGACAACTACCTACGCACGGACAAAATGCCGACCCTGTGGTGCTGGGGCTGCGGCGACGGCGTGATACTAAAGGCGCTAATCCGCGCAATCCATAAGCTAGGCTGGGATATGAACGACGTGTGCGTGGTCTCGGGCATCGGCTGCTCGGGACGCTTTAGCTCCTATATCAACTGCAACACCGTCCACACGACGCACGGGCGCGCGATCGCCTATGCCACGGGTATCAAGCTCGCAAACCCCGATAAACACGTCATCGTAGTAACCGGCGACGGCGACGGGCTAGCGATAGGGGGCAATCACACGATCCATGGATGCCGCAGAAATATAAATTTAAACCACGTTTTGATAAATAATTTCATCTACGGGCTAACAAACTCCCAAACTAGCCCGACCACGCCGACCGGGTTTTGGACGGTGACGGCACAGCAGGGCAACATCGATCCGAATTTTGACGCGTGCAAGCTCGCAACCGCCGCAGGAGCGACATTTGTAGCGCGTAGTAGCGTGATAGAGCCGGCAAAGCTGGAAAAGATATTTGCCGAGGGCTTTGAGCACGACGGATACAGCTTTTTTGACGTATTTTCAAACTGCCACATAAACCTGGGCCGCAAAAACAAGATGGGGCAGGCCACGCAAATGCTGGAGTGGATAGACGGTCGCACGGTGAGCAAGGCTAAATTTGACGCGATGAGCGAGGATGAGCGGGAGGGTAAATTTCCGCTGGGAGTACTGCATAAAGACGAGTCGCGCATGGAGTACACGAAGGCCTACGACATGGTGATAAAAGCCGCTAGAGACGGCGAGAAAATCGACTTTGGAGCGCTAAAATGAAAAGACAGTTAAGATTCGTCGGAGTGGGCGGCCAGGGCGTGATATTGGCCGGCGAGATTTTAGCCGCGGCCAAGATCGAGGAGGGCGGATACGGCGTCAAGGCCTCGACCTATACCTCGCAGGTGCGCGGAGGGCCGACGAAGGTCGATATCATTTTGAGCGAGCGCGAGATATTTTACCCGTACGCAAACGAGGGCGAGATCGAGTTCATGCTCGCTACCGCACAGGTTAGCTTCGAGCAGTTTAAAGACGGCGTGAGAGAGGGCGGCATCATCGTCGTGGAGCCAAATTTAGTACGCGCTAGCGACGAGGATAAAAAACGGTGGAAAATCTACGAAATACCCATCATCTCCATCGCTAAAGACGAAGTGGGCAACGTAATAACCCAAAGCGTCGTCGCGCTCGCAGTCGCCGTGCAGATGAGCGGCTGCCTAGATACCGAGCTAGTTAAACGCGTAATGCTCTCAAAAGTGCCTAAAAAAGTTTACGGCGAGAACGAAAAAGCATATGAGCTGGGAATTAAATACGCCAAAATTTGCATAGAAAACGGCAAATAAAAGCGTGACAAAATAAGATAGATTAAGTATCATTTCGTTATAATTCAGGTATTAATTTATTTGATTTTAAGGAGAACGAAATGAGCGTTGGGATTTTTTACACGACGACAAAGGGGCACACAAAGAGCGCGTGCGAGTATCTAGCGGGCAAAATAGGAGCACAGCTAATAGACGTAAAGGGCGCTGGGGCGGAGGATTTTGCTAAATTTGACGTCATCATCGTAGCGGCGCCTAGCTACGGCGACGGTGAGATACAGTCTGACTGGGCGGAGAAACTGCCGCTTTTAAAAGCCGGTAGCAAAGGCAAAAAAGTTGCCATCGTAGCCATCGGCAATCAAGCCAATCACCCGCAGACGCTTTTTAGCGGCGCGGTGGATTTCCTGCCGTATCTAAAAGATGCTCAAATTTTCGGCGCTAGCGACGTGGACGGATATAAATTTAACCACTCAGCGTTTTTACTAAACGGTAAATTTATAGGCCTCGCGCTTGACGTTAAAGGCGATGAAAACTACGCAAAACGCATCGACAAATGGGTCGAGGAAAACAAGTCAAATTTTTAATTTATTCTACTTCACGCCGCTTCGCTAGTTAAATTTGCGGAGCGGACGACCTTTTTCTACTCACGACATTAAATTTATTAGTTAACGGCGACGGTAAAATTTGGCGCTTGCGACAATGACTCAAATTTGATAGTAAATTAGCAAAAAAAGTAAGATGTAAAAAGGGGCCAAATTTAGCCCCTTTTAGTTTTAAGTTTAGCTTAACGTCGTGTATCCGCCATCTACATCGCTAAATCCTGCGCCGTAAGCTACGCCGGAGATTTTAACTAGAGTGTCGCTGCCTTCTTGATAGCCTTCTTCTC
>CAURRL010000186.1:0-3368 GCA_963526895.1 uncultured Campylobacter sp.
GGCTGATGTCGTCTATGTTTAGCCCAAGCTGCGCGAGCTTAGCCGAAACGCCCGCTACAATGCCAACCTTGTCCTTACCGATCACCGTTACGATCGCTTTCATCGTCGTTCTCCTAAATTTGTAAATTTGCGAGAGTTAAAGCCCAAATTTGATCAAATTCGGGCTTTAAATTTTAAAATTTCAGTTAGAGCAAGCGCTCTTGCCGTCCATCACGGGCTGGATAGACGAGTTGTCCGCGCCGCCGTCATTGTTGATATTTTCGATTATCTCCCACAGCCTAGCCGCCGCTTTTTCATAGCGTTTAGCGGTGACCGAGTTTGGCTCGTAAAAGCTCACCGGCTTGCCGCTATCGCCGCCCACACGAACAGCCGGCTCGATAGGTATCTCGGCTAGCACTTCGGTGCTATAGGCTTTTGCTACCTCTTCGGTCGTGCCTTTGCCGAATATATCATACTCCTTGCCGCTTTCAGGGCAGATAAACCCGCTCATGTTTTCCACGATGCCTGCGATCGGGATGTGAAGCTTTTCAAACATATCTAGCGCACGTTTGCTATCATCTAGCGCTACTACTTGCGGAGTCGTGACGCAAACGCCAGCAGTTACCGGTACGCTTTGAGCAAGGGTTAGCTGCGCGTCGCCCGTTCCCGGAGGCATATCGAGAAATAGCACGTCTAGCTCGCTCCAAAATACGTCTTTTAGCAGCTGCTCGATAGCTTTCATTATCATCGAACCGCGCCAGATGAGGCTCATGCCTTCTTCCATTAGCACGCCCATACTCATCATCTCGACGCCGTGAGTTAGGATCGGTTTTAGCTTGTTGCCAACGACTTGAGGCTGAGTGCCCACTTCGCCGAGCATCCTAGGGATGTTTGGACCGTAGATGTCGGCATCTAGGATGCCTACTTTTTTACCTAGTTTTGCCATAGAGATAGCTAAATTTAGCGTCGTAGTGCTCTTGCCCACGCCGCCTTTGCCCGAGCTTACCATTACGAAATTTTTGATCTGCGGAGCGATGTTTTTACCGCTTTGAGTATTGCTTTTTTCCTCGGGGATTTTTGGCTGGATGATGTTGATGACGCACTCGTTTGAGCCCATCACGCGCTTTATATCGGTTCGCAGCTCGTTTGCTACGTCGGGATTTGAGCTTACGATCTCGACTTCGATTAAAATTTTCTCGCCGATTTCGACGTTTTTTACGAATCCAAAGCTCACGATATCTTTCTCAAAGCCCGGATATATCACGCCTTTTAGCCTATTTAAGACTTCCTCTTTACTTAACATTTTTCTCCTTCATTAGATTTTTTGAAATTTTATACGCGCAAAATTTAGGCCCGCACATCGAGCAAAATTCCGCCTTTTTAAACGACTCTTGCGGCAAGCTCTCGTCATGTAGCTCGCGCGCTCTTTCAGGATCCAGACTTAGCTCAAACTGCTTGTTCCAGTCAAAAGCGTATCTAGCGTCGCTCATCGCGTGATCGCGCTCTATGGCTCCAGCCTTGCCTAGCGCGACGTCGGCTGCATGAGCGGCGATCTTATGCGCTACGATGCCCTCTCTGACGTCGTTTGCGTTAGGTAGACCCAGGTGCTCTTTGGGTGTTACGTAGCACAGCATCGATGCTCCGTAAAAGGCCGCCATTGTCCCGCCGATAGCCGAAGTGATGTGATCGTACCCCGCACCGATGTCCGTAGGTAGCGGCCCTAGCACGTAAAAAGGCGCGCCGTGGCACAGCTCGCGTTCGATTTTCATATTATACTCTATTTGGTTTAAAGGAATATGACCCGGCCCCTCGATCATCACCTGCACGTTTTTTTCCCATGCGCGCAGCGTCAGCTCGCCTAAAACCTGTAGCTCGCTAAGCTGAGCCTCATCAGTCGCGTCGTATAAGCAGCCAGGACGCAGTCCGTCTCCAAGAGAGAGCGCGACGTCGTGAGCGGCGCAAATTTCTAAAATGTCGTCAAAGGCCTCATAAAACGGGTTTTCTTTATGATGATGCATCATCCAGCTAGCAGTTAGGCTACCGCCGCGGCTAACGATACCCATCTTTCGCTTTGCGACTAGCGGCATAAATTTGAGCAAAAAGCCCGCGTGTATCGTAAAGTAGCTAACGCCCTGGCGCGCCTGTTTTTCGAGCGTTTTTAGGATATCCGCCGCCTTCAAATTTTCAACCTCTTTTATATCGTGGATGATCTGATACATCGGCACGGTGCCTATGGGGACGGTAGAGTTTGCGATTATAGCGCTTCTAATGGCATCTAGATCGCCGCCCGTGCTTAGATCCATGACCGTATCGGCACCGTATTTTAGGCAAATTTGCAGCTTTTCAAGCTCGGCGCAGATATCGCTGCTTAGGCTTGAGTTGCCGATATTTGCGTTGATTTTGGTTTTGGCATCCCTGCCGATCGCCATCGGGAGCAAATTTTCGTGATGGATGTTGGCGGGGATTATCATCTTGCCTGCGGCAACTTCGCTCCTAATGAGCTGGGGATCTAGCATTTCAGCCTGCGCTACGTAGTTCATCTCGGGCGTTATGACGCCTTTTTTAGCGTAGTACATCTGCGTCGGAGTTTTGTCGGCGGAGTCAAATTTGACCCGAAATTCTTTCATATCTCTCTCCTTAAAATTTTGGTCCTAATCTTACTCAAAAAAGATAAAAACAAGCTTTTAGGATGTATAATATCGTAACACTTCGCCAAAGGAGAAATTTTGCTAGACGTTACGCTGATAATGCTCGGAGCCGGAAGCTCTAGTCGTTTTGAAATGCCCGTTAAAAAGCAGTGGTTGCGCGTCGGAAGCGATCCGTTATGGCTCTTTGCGGCTAAAAATTTAAGCTCGCACTACGCGTTTAAAGAGATAATTATCGCCTCAAACGAGGAAAAATACATGAGCAAATTTGCCCCAACGTATCGCTTAGTAAAAGGCGGCGCGACCCGTCAAGAGAGCCTAAAAAACGCGCTTAAACTCGTTCAAAGCGAGTATGTTTTGGTTAGCGACATAGCTCGTCCGATGATTAGTGCCGAGCTTTTCTCGCGTATAATGGGCGGCATCCAAAACGCCGACTGCGTCGTGCCTGCGCTAAAAGTGCCAGATACCGTTTATCTAGGCTCCCAGGCCGTCGATAGAGAGCAGATAAAACTCATCCAGACGCCGCAACTCTCGCGCACGGAGATGCTAAAAAGCGCGCTTGAAGCGGGTCAATTTTACACCGACGATAGCTCGGCGATAGCGGCTGCGGGCGGTAAAATTTGGTACGTGCAGGGCGATGAAAACGCTAGAAAAATCACATTTAAAGACGACCTTTCTAAAATTTGCGGCCTTGGCGCGCCGTCAAGCGAAATTTACGTGGGCAACGGTTTTGACGTGCATGCT
>CAURRL010000187.1:0-3347 GCA_963526895.1 uncultured Campylobacter sp.
CTAATAGGCGAGTCGTACTATAAAATATCCAAGGATGGCATGAGCGAGTTCACAAAAACCATTAGCGAAGTGATCTATGATGCTGCCGAAGAAAATATTACGATACTTCAAGCCCCCAAATTAAAAGAGCAGATAGACGAGCTAGAAAAGCAACTGGTCGACAAGGGCAAAGCACTCGAACAGGTAAGAGATCTAGAATCAAAAAATAAAGCCTTGCTAAAAGAAAAATCGGACCTAGAGGAGTTAAACGAAGCTTTTAACGATAAAGATATCGTCATCTCGCAACAAAACGAAATAGATAAACTGAGACAATCACTAGAACAAAAAGACACCATGATAACAAAGCTTGAAAATCAGGCATTGGCCAGTGAAGAAGTAGTAAATCAAGCAAAAGCAAGCAAAGATGAACTTGTAAGACTAAAGAATATAGAAGCCCAAAAGACAAATATTATGACACAAAAAGAACGCATTGAAAAAGAAAAAGCCAAACTAGAAACACAAATTAAAATACATAAGGAGCAAGCCGATAAAGTAGAAGTCCTAAATAAAAAACGAAAAAAAACGCTTTACAAACTAAAGAATGCCACAAAAGTCAACAGAGCGATGCAAAAAGACAAACAGGAGCTGGAAGAAGAAAACAAAAGACTAAAAGAGGAAAATGCTTTACTTAAAGCCTTTAAAGATAAAATCGTAAATTTCTTTAAGAGCGTAGCGAACAAAATTCCCGCCATAAAGGAGTTTATCTACGACAATGCCCCAGAGATAAAAGGAGAGGTCTTTGAAAGAAGGGATATGGGGATTGAGATAGATTAAAGCTATGCTATAGCCAATATCTGTATATAATTTGCACAAATCTAAACTTCATCTAGCACAAGACAATTGCTCCTATAAAATTTGTCATATATTACGACATTCTATCTTGCGACTCCGATGGATTATAGCCTATCATCTTGATTTTAGCAAGATGTTTTGTTTTTTCAAAGCATTCCATAGGAGCCATGCCTTGGCAATTATTTCCTTGATGAGTTCTTTATAGATTGTAATGTTCTAACCATTTATCTAAATCATCTTGTAGCTCCTCTAGGGTATTGTATATCTTAGTTCTAAAAGCAACCGCATAGAATTCTTGCTGTATGGTTTATTGTGTGCCGCGCTGGCGTTTGGCGGCGAGCTTAATCTAAATCCTACGGACGGCGCCGTGACAAATTTGACTCCGCTTCGTAAAAGCGGCGAGATAACGCTAAATTTGAAAAACGATAATCCCGTCGCCGGGCTTGACTACGACGAAGCGAGCAAAAGCTTTTTGGTCGGTACGCTCAAATTTGAGCTTTACGAGATGGATGACGAGCTAAAAACCGTAAAAAGCTATCTACGAAGCACGCCCGATTGGATAATCCAAATGGAGGAGACCGTCGCGGCAAGCTTTGTAAAATTTCAAAATTTTACGGCGCGATGCAAGCCGAAATAACCGCACAATAAAACGGCATCCGCGACCGACATAAACCGATCCAAGGTATTGCTTGCTATCAATGAGGCGGCGTCCGCTACCGAAACGAGCACTCAGTAGGGGAAAACGCGGCGCAAGAATACAGCCTAAACGTAAGAAGATAGACATAATACAAGGACCGCTCCGCCGCAAGAAAAACGGATGCGCCCCAGCGATGATTGCCCCTCCACTTGCCTGCCGCCGCGCTAAAAGTCATTGCTCATCTTCTTGCTAAATTTTATAATTTCAATCGCGTCGCGTTTTATCACGCGACCCGCATAGGCGAAATCGGGTCAATCGAAATGCCTTAGATAAATTTAAATCAAGCTGAAATAGAAAAAATTTTCTTAAAAATAGCTATTTTAGTATCATAAAATTTCATAAAAAATTTATTTACACTGATAAAAACACAATTTTTAATATATGTCTAATAAGCAAAATAGTAATATTTTTACGATATTAAATTTCAGCAGGAAAGGAGAAAACATGGAATTTTTAATGGTTCTGATGTTTTTCGTCGCGGGCCTTTTGTTGTGGTTTAGGCCTGAGAAAAAGCGCGCAGTTATGGGCTTTGGTATCGCAGGCATCGCGATACTTGTCATCATGATGGCATGGGTGAATAAATTTGCCGTCGTGCCTATGGGAAATTTTTAGGAGCGAGTAATGGAAAATCAAAATTTCGCGAACGGCTCCGAAAATTTGCCGGGCTGGGGCGATGATGAGAAGCTATTTTTCAACCTTTTTGCCCTCGCGGCACTCGCTCTCATCGCTTTGCCCGTAGGTATCGCATGCCTTGTTTTGGGCTTTGGTATGGGCGATAGTCCCTGCATCATGTGCTGGCACGAGAGATTTTGCATGGTAGCGATCTCGTTTATGGCGCTAGTTATCGTTAGATACGGCTTTAAGGTCAAATACCTTGCTGCAATCCTCTTTTTAGCGTGCCTTGGGCTTTACGACGGCTTTTTGCATTACAGCCTAGACGGCACGGGCGGAGGATACCTCGACATAAAGCAGGGCTTCGGGCTCGAAATTTTAGGCGCACACACGCAGTTTTGGGTCGTAGTGGTGCATTTTTGCGTCATTATCTTTTTAGGCGTGATTTTGCTGCTAGGCAAAAACGTAGGTAAAATAATGCAAAAAAGCGAGGAAGGCGCATACGGTACGGTTTTACCCAAATTTGCGCTAGGCAAAGTTGCAGTTGCGGTCTTTGCGATCATTATGGCTTTTAACTGCGTGCAGGCCTTTATCACGGCAGGTCCTCCGCCCTATCTAGCCTCTGCGACGCCTTCGCGCATGAGCGTCGATCCGTCAAAGTGGTTTTGGGAGCTTGATCACTGGGAGGAAACCGAAATTGACTTCCGCGAAAACTGGAATCCAAAACTACCGAATTTACCGAAGTGAGGTCGCGATATGAGAAAAATTTTAACCTTAACCCTTTTGTGCGCTGCACTGGCGCTGGGCGGCGAATTTAATCTAAAACCTGCGGACGGCGCAGTGGCGAATTTAACGCCGCTACGCAAAAGCGGCGAGATAACGCTAAATTTAAACAACAATAATCCCGTCACGGGGCTTGACTACGACGCGGCGAGCGGAAGCTTCTTGCTCGGTACGTTAAAATTCGAGCTCTACGAAATGGACGGCGAGCTAAAAACCGTAAAAAGCTATCTACGAAGCACGCCCGATTGGATAATCCAAATGGAGGAGACCGTTGCGGCGAGCTTTTTTAAAGGCTCGGTAGGGCTCATGAGCTATAATAAAACCTATGAGTTTTTCAAATCCGCACCGAATCAAAGTAAAGAGGAAGCGAACAAAGCGTGGCGCTATCTGCACGACGGATACGAAAATTTCACGCTCGATTTCA
>CAURRL010000188.1:0-3342 GCA_963526895.1 uncultured Campylobacter sp.
TGTTTAGTTCGTGCGCAGTGGGTTGGGTGTTGGCTAATCTTTACGGATTTATTAAATAATCTTGCTTTTAGACAAGCTGCTTTTGCGGCTTGTCTTTTTCCTTTATACTTCGTTGGAAACTCGGTCGGCTTCGGTCACGGACGACTAGTCCGCTCCCTTGCCTTCGTCGTTTCCGCCTCGTCTAAAGAAAAAATACTTCGCCTTTTTATTTTAGTGGCTCGTCTCGCGAGCTTTATAAAATTTAGCTCGGCAGACTATATGTCTAGCCTGCGCAATCCCAAAAATCATCTCACGATACTTCGCCTCGATTTCTTATAATCAAATTTCAAATTTGCAAATTTTACTCGCCGAGACCTGTATTTTGAAAACGTGAATTTAAAAACGTGCGCCGCGGCAGCGCGGTCGCACCCCTTGAACGTGCAGTGGGGTTGGAGAGGGTTTCGGGAGAGGAAGGGGCGACGCTTCGTAAGTAGAACCCCTTCCTCTTCCGATAAAAAAGAAAGGTGGATAAAAAAGGAAGTTTTTTGCTCTACCTCACAACTGTAAAGCAGAGCGTAATTCAAGTCCCTTCCCCCTTAACAAGAAAGATTAAGTACGCAGTGTTAAATTTAATAAAACCAAATTTAACATTTTAAAGATTTGGGTCTCGGAGAGTAGAATTCTAAAATTTATCCAAATTTGAGCGGCGCAAATTTGATCTCAAATTTAACTTCAAATTTGCAATCAAAAACTCAAATTTAAATTTCACTTCAGTCTATCGCCGAATTTTTGTTTGTCGCTCATATAGACGAAGCTTAGTACCTCGGCGACGGCGCGAAAGAGCTCCGCAGGTATCATATCGTTCACCTCGCACATCTTGTATAGCTCGCGCGCTAGCGGCGGATTTTCGACGATTTTGACGTTGTTTTGCACTCCGATTTGCTTGATGCGAAGCGCTAGAAAATCCACGCCCTTAGCCAGGATCACCGGCGCTTTTTCCTTTGTTTTGTCGTAGCGAAGCGCGACGGCGTAGTGAGTCGGGTTTGTGATGATGACGTCTGCTTGCGGGATATTTTGCATCATTCTGTTGCGCGCGGCTCGCATTTGTAGCTGGCGGATGCGCCCTTTTACCTGCGGGTCGCCCTCCATCTGTTTGTATTCGTCCTTGATCTCCTGCTTGCTCATGCGCAGGTCGCGAAAATACTGAAAACGCACGATCAGCACGTCAAGAAGCCCGATGATAAACATCACGATGAGCATCACGGCAGCCAAAATCAGCATTTTTTCCTTTAGCCATGCTAGCTGTGCGGCCATCGAGAAAAACAGCGTGTGCGGTAGCTCTTTGATAAAGCTTAAAAACATCAAAAATCCGACCGTGAAAACCGCCGTAACCTTGAGCACCATTTTGATGCCGTCTATCAGTTTTTTAAGAGAAAAGAGATTTTTGAGCCCTTTTAGCGGGTTGATTTTGTTTAAATTTGGCTCCAAAGGCTTAGTCGTAAATATAAATCCAAACTGCATCAGGTTGGCGACGACGCCCGCGATCGCGATGCAAACGGCGATAGGTAGGATGATGAGCAGCGTGCGAAATATCGTCGTGATCGCGACGCTAAAGAGCAGCTTGCGCGTAAATTCCTGGCCGATTAGGCTCTGATAGTAGTTATACAGCGTGAAAAACTGATCACCGATGAAGCCAAGAAGCGCCACAACGACAAAGATAGCAACCGCGAGCGTGACGAAGCCTGCGAGGTCTTGGCTTTTGGGAACGTTGCCGTCCTTGCGCGCGTCTTCGATCTTTTTGGAGGTGGGTTCTTCGGTTTTTTCTTGGTCTTCGCCTGCCATTTTCGTCCTAAATTTATCTTGCCGAGCGTTTTTGGCTCAAATTTGCTTAAATTTGGGCGATTATACCTAAAACGAGGTTAAATTTTACGCTACAATTGTCTAAATTTAAAGGATAAAAATGCAAAAGCTTGACGATCACGTAAGCGAGTGGTTTGAACATATGAGGGCGCGCAACGAGTTTGCCGCGGATCATTTTAAAAGCCGCAAAATCCCCTACGACGAGTCAAATTTGATAGAAGTTTTACAAAGCTCGCAGGATAAATTTGATCTCCTTTGGGCTGCCGTCGCTCTGCGCGAGCTAGGCACGACGCGCGCAATCCCCGCCCTAAAATGCGCCGTCAAATTTAAAAGCCTAGAC
This sequence comes from uncultured Campylobacter sp., assembly GCA_963526895.1. Taxonomy (GTDB): domain Bacteria; phylum Campylobacterota; class Campylobacteria; order Campylobacterales; family Campylobacteraceae; genus Campylobacter_A. The sequence continues at coordinate 2,180 of CAURRL010000188.1, forward strand.
GTGCAAGGTAGCGCGGCTCTAACGATCGCATTTTTAGCAGGCGGTGTCGAGAACGGCTTTTTGGCGAGTTTGCTTGTCAGTAAAGAGTACCGTGCTAAATTTTACGCGATGACGGGGATTTTATATAAAGAGGACGCGGCACACTCGGCTTTGCCTTTTGTTTTGGAGTATTCGGCCAAGGCTAAAGGCGGCAAGGCGCTTGCTAAAACGCCGTGCAAAGGGCTAGACTGGCTCTATCTAGCTAGATACGGCGCGCATCTGCCCCAGGCGCAAGAAGTTTTTGATAAAATAAATAAAAATAGGAAGTATGTAGATGAAAACGTTTTTGCAAGACTCGCAGGAGAATTTCCGCAAATTTTCACAATCTAAAAAACCGCAAAAGAGCGAAACCGAGCTGCTTTTGGACGAGTGCGGCGAAGTTTTAGCCAAGCTAAAAAAGAAAAATTTGAGCGAGCACGAGTTTTTGTGCGAACTGATAAAACTGATGGCTTTTTCGATACCGCAAATTCCTTATGAAATTTGGCTGGAAAAATGTATAGAAAGCGGCGATGTGGAGGCTCTAAACGATCTTGTTTTTCAGTACGCTAGAAACGAGCTGCTGCCGGGCTGCGAGGGCGGATACAATCAGTGCGAGAGGCTTATTCATTCGTTTCTTGCGCTAGCGTGCGGCGACGTGAACGGCGCGAAAAACGTAATGACGCACTCTATGCCGCCCAGCACGAACGGTTATAGATTTTTGTGCGTGATGAGCGATCTGGTTTCGGCGCTGTTATGGGACGATAAAAAATCGCTTGAGCCCGCACTGAAAAAAGCGCGCAGATTTGCAGACTCCAAAAAGCCGATAAACGAAAGAGAAGCGGTAAAATTCGCCCTTGCCTTGCACGAAAAAGATACGGCCGCGATGAGCGAGAGTTTGAGTAATTTTTGCGTAAAAGTTGCCAGAACCGCCGCGCCACAATTTGAAAAGAGGATTAGTTTTTTCGCGCACGGACTTTATGCGCTAGCTCATTATCTCTTGCCTTTTGAGATTTTTGAGCGCATTTGCTTGCCGAAAGCTAAAAATTTTAGCGAAATTTACGCAAAAAGGCTTTTGGGCGGTAAACCGGCGCAGCCAAAATTGTATTTTAGCTTTCCGCCTGAATTTGACGTTTTTAATCAAATTT
>CAURRL010000189.1:0-3333 GCA_963526895.1 uncultured Campylobacter sp.
TCCATATACCAGCCGCGTTTGCGAGGGTCGTAGTTGTCTTTTTCTGGAGTTAGTCTAGTGTCGTCCGATTGGAAAAAATATCCATCGTCTTCGCGACCGAAAAATACAAACGAAATCAAAGAATTTGCATTATATTTTTGAAATTTTAGTTGCGCCATATACGCGTCGCCGTCGTTATCGGTATTGCCCACGGCAGCAGCGATTTTTTTCGCAACCTCCATATAGTCTTTAAAAAACGAATCCGTGACCGCGTCGACGTCTTTTAAAATTTGAGCCTGATTTTGGCTGACGAGCTGAACGACCTTATTCTCGGCCGTATAGTAACTAACCGCCGAAATAGCGGCAAACGAAACGATCAGCGAGACGATGAGCATCAACGCGATCTTGTTCGTGATTGAGCGCATTTATTCTCCTTAAATTTATTGTGAAGTTTCATTTTACAACTTTAACTATTAAATAAAATTAAAATTTAGCGTAAATTATCGACCATAAAGCAAATTTTAGTCCAAATTTAAGAAGGCGCAAAAAGGTAAAATTTAAGGATTTATCGCGAGAGGCAAAATGGCGGCAAATTCAAGCAAATTTACCGCGCGAGGTTAAATTTAAAAGCCCGGCTTAGAATAATCTCGCAAAAACGGTGTAGATTAAACCGTCTCGCCGAGTCAAATTTAACCCGGCGAGGCTCTATCAAATTTAAGCCGCAAATTTAGTTAGCGGCTTAAAATTTAAACAAATTTCGGATCGCTAAACGCCGTTAGCTCAGGCGCCTTACCCGTAAATTTCTCGATATTTACAAGCGCAGTGTGGCTGATGTTACCATTAGCTAGCTTGCTAGTAGAGATATCGATAGTTAGGACGTTTGGCGAGCCGTTTTTGCAAAGACCAGCGTCAAATCCGTCGTACCATACGCCCTCGGCTAGCTTAACGACGCCCTCTTTGATATCTTGCGTCACGTATGCGCCCGCTAGCACTTCGCCGCGCGCGTTAAATACCCTAACCAAATCGCCCGTTTTGATACCTTTTTTCGCGGCGTCTTTAGGGTGTATCCAGATCGGCTCGCGGTTTGCGATCGCGTAGTTTTCGCGTAGAGAGGTTTGGTTTAGCTGCGAGTGGAGGCGATCGGTCGGATGCGGGCTTAGCATGTGCAGCTCGGCAGGTTTATCTTTCATACCTAGCCACTCGATCGGCTCAAACCACATCGGATGCGCTTTGCAGTCGTCATAGCCCATTTTCTCGATGGTTTCAGAGTAAATTTCGATTAGGCCGCTTGGCGTTCCTAGCGGATTTAGCACCGGATCCTCTCTAAACTCGCCAAATCTTACCCACTCATCGCTCTCAGGCGTCGAGGCAAAAGTTACCGGCTTATTTTCGTTCCAAAACTCCTCAAACGGCTTCATATCCGTTTCAAAATCAGGTATAGCCTTGACCTGCTCGTACGCCGCGCCGTAGTACTCTTTGATCCAGTCAAATTCGTCCTTGCCGTTGTCGGTGTAGGCTACGACTAAATTTTTAGCGTACGCCTTGCAAAGATCGGTGAAAATTTGATAGTCGTCGCGAGCTTCGGCGTATTTTTCCACGACTTGCTTCATTGGCACGATGTTCATGTTTGAGTAGTCGCCCGTCATCGTTACGTCATTGCGCTCGTATGCCGTAGTAGTTGGAAATACTATATCGGCCATCTTAGCCGTCGGCGTCCAGTAAGCTTCGTTTACGACTACCGTGCGAGGTTTGCGCCACGCTTCTAGCAGGCGGTTCGTCTCTTGATGGTGGGCTAAAGGATTGCCGCCGACCCAGTAGATAAAGTCGATATCGGGATACGTGATTTTCTTGCCGTCGTGATCGATCACTTTGCCCGGATTTAGCAAAGCGTCCGCGATACGAGCGACCGGGAATGCATAGTTTGTCGCCTTTTGTAGCCAGCTTTGACCAGTACCCGCAACCGCCGCGGCTTTAGCGACGAAGCGGCCGTTTGCGTCAAATTCTCCGCTATCGGTGCCGATAAACTCGCCCTCGTCGTTAAATTTACCCACGCTTGCGCTATTTACGCCGCCGATGACCGCGCCTTTGCAAGTCGGAGCGCCGCCGTTTGAGTAGTGGTAGCTAAGGCCAAAACCTCCGCCCGGAAGCCCGATCTGTCCTAGCATCGCCGCCAAAGTCACCATCGCCCAGTGCGGCTGCTCGCCGTGATGCGCGCGCTGCATACCCCAACCGCTCATTATCATCGTGCGGTTAGCGACAAAGGTATCGGCAAGCTCTTTTATGAGGCTTGCTTGAAGGCCGCAAATTTTGCTCGCCCACTCTAAATTTTTAGGCGTGCCGTCTGTTTTGCCCAGCAGATACGGTAGGAATTTATCAAATCCGCTCGTATAGGTCTCGATGAAGTTTTTATCGTATTTGCCGCTCTCGTATAGATAGTGCATCATACCTAGCATCATCGCGGTGTCTGTGTTTGGCACTGGAGCTATCCACTGAGCCTTGTCGAAGTACTGCGCCGTATCGCTCCTGATAGGGTCGATTATGATCACTTTGATATCTTTTTTGTTTTTAAGCTCTTCAAAGTACTTAAAGCCCTGCTCGTCGGTGCTCGTCCACGCTATGCGAAGTGTCGCAAGTGGGTTTGCACCCCATAAGACTACGACTTTTGAGTTTTCAAGTACGACTGGCCAGCTGGTTTGCTGCTCATAGACCTCGATACTACCCACGACGTGAGGCATGATGATCTGGCTGGCGCCCGTAGAATAATCACCCAAAGAACCGACGAATCCGCCGCTAAGGTTCATAAATCTATGAAGCAAAATTCGCGAGTTATGCACGTTGCCGCTTGATTTCCAGCCGTAGCTACCCGCAAATACGCTCTCTAGCCCCTTTTGCTTTCTAGTCTTTTTTAGCTCTCTAGCTACTAGTTTTATCGCGTCCTCGTAGCGTACGCGTACCCAGCCGTCTTTACCTCTTAGCTCAGGTTTTGGCGAGTCTGGATTTTCTAGATAGCTTTTGCGCACCATTGGGTATTTTATGCGTAATTTATAGACCATATCGGCGGTGTAGTGTTGCAGCGGATTATACACTTCGCTCGTTTTTTGAAACGGCTCTGATTTTACGATCTTGCCGTCTTTGACGCTAACTTTTAGCATGCCCCAGTGAGCAGCCGTTAGCACCTCGCCGTTACGTACGTTTGCCGTATTTAGCTCGGCACCGAGTAAATTTGACGCCGTTACGCTAGAAAACAACGGAGCCGCCGCAAGAGCTGCGCCGCCTTTTAATACATTTCGTCTTTGTAGGTTCATTTTTCTCTCCTATTTTTTACTTCTCGGTCGAACAAAGTCCGACCTCCGA
>CAURRL010000190.1:0-3301 GCA_963526895.1 uncultured Campylobacter sp.
AAAAGCCAAAAACTATGGCTTTTTACGAGCGTTTAGGCTTTAAAGCCGACTGCGAAATGATCATAAATTCTCACAAATACTACCATATGATAAAGGAGATAAAATGACTAAATTTAAGGTTGCTAATATCCACTGCGAAAACTGCGCAAATACTATAAAAAACGCTCTTGGCGATGAATACGGCGAGATAAAGGTCGATCTAAGCGTAGAACCAAGGGTCGTGAGCGTAAATTTAGACGGCAAGGATGAGGCGAAATTTAAAGAGGAGCTGGATGATTTGGGATTTAGCGTCATAGAGAAAATTTAATGCAAAATATCAAACTAAACATCGCGGGCATGACCTGCGTAAACTGCTCAAACGCCATCGAGCGCGTGACTAAAAAAATAGCTGGCGTGCTAGACGCTAAGGTCAGCTTCGCAAACGGCTCGGGCGAATTTATCATAGAAAACGCCGAAGTACAAGCCGCGATAGAAGAAAAGATAAAAAAACTAGGCTACGGCGTGGCCAAAGATTTGGCGGAATTTGAAGCCAAACGCGAGAAGCATATATTAAATTTACGCCGAAATTTCCTAGCCGCCGCAGCCTTTAGCGCGGTGATTATGGCACTTGAGATGAGCGAGCAGCCAAGCGCGGCAAAATCAGCCATCATGCTAGCGCTTGCCTTTATCACGATAGCTACGTGCGGGCGGGACTTTTTCATTCATGCTTACGGCGCGCTAAAAAATAAAAATTTCGACATGAACGTACTCGTTGCGCTTGGCACTAGCACGGCGTTTGCGTATTCTCTGGGGGTTTTTATCGCGGGCGAGCGCCTGCCTGAAAATATGCGCCACCTCTACGTTTCAGGTGCAGCGATGATAACGGCTTTCGTGCTGCTGGGTAAATTTTTAGAAGAGCGCTCAAAAGCTCGTGCTGGCGATTATATAAAATCGCTCATGGATATGTCGCCAAAGACCGCTCTCGTGCTACAAAAAGACGGTAGCGCGCTGGAAGCGGGTGTCGCGAGCCTAAAAATAGGCGATATCGCGGTCGTAAAGAGCGGATATGCGGTGCCTTGCGACGGAGTCGTGATAAACGGCGGCGCAGAGATCGACACCTCGATGCTAACGGGCGAGAGCCTGCCCGTCTATAAAAAACAAGGCGACGAGGTCAATGCCGGAACCATAAATTTAAACGGCTACATCAACGTAAAAGTAACCAAACTCGCTAGCCAGACGCTTTTGTCACAAATTTTAGAGCTTTTAAACGACGCGTCGAGCAAAAAGATGCCTATCAGCCGCTTTGCCGACCGCGTGGCAAATATCTTCGTGCCTATCGTGATAGCTATCGCCGTCGTTACGTTTTTTGCGTGGTTTGCGCTTACGGGAAATGCGCTACAAGGCGTGCTAAGCGCGGTTTGCGTGCTGATTATCTCGTGTCCTTGCGCGCTGGGGCTCGCTACTCCGATAGCCATCGTCTCCTCGCTGTCTCTAGGCGCTAAAAACGGAATCCTCATCAAAAATCCCGAGGTTTTAGAGGTGCTTGGCGACGTGAAATACGCGATATTTGATAAAACGGGCACGCTAACAAAGGGCGAAATATCTGTAAATTTTACCGATATAAACGATGAAAATTTAGCCAAAATCGCCGCTCTAGAAGCCAAAAGCTCGCATCCGATATCGGCTGCGATCGTCAGATACGCAAATGAGCTGGGGCTTAAAATTTTAGGCGACGAAAAGGGTTTTGAAAATATTGCAGGACGCGGCGTAAAGAGCGACGATGATAGCGTGATAGCGGGCAACGAGGCTCTTTTAAGCGAGCTTGGCGTGGAGATAAGCGCGCAGGCTAAAGAGCAAATCGCCAAAGCGCAAAACGAAGGAAACGGCGTGGTACTCGCTGCCGTGGATAAAATTTACGTTGGATTTATCGCGCTTAGCGATACGGTAAAAGAGGATGCCGCGCAGGCTATGCAAAGCCTAAAAGATGCCGGTATAACGCCCGTAATGCTAACCGGAGATAACGCCTTCACCGCAAAAAACGTGGCTGGCAAGCTTGGCGTAGAAAAGGTCTTTGCCGGCATGCTGCCTAATGAAAAATTTGAAACCATAAAACGCCTGCAAGAAGAGGGTGCGGTGCTATTTGTGGGCGACGGTATCAACGATGCCGCCTCGCTAAAACAAGCAAATGTGGGTATTGCGATGAGTAGCGGCGCGGATATCGCAAAAGAGGCCGGCGACGTAGTGCTAGTAAAAAATGACCTAAAAAGCGCGGTCGTTACGATAAATTTGGCCAACGAGACGATGAAAACGATAAAGCAAAATTTGTTTTGGGCGTTTGTTTATAACGCCGTTTGTATCCCGGTTGCGGCCGGAGTTTTAGCGCCTTTGGGGCTCATGCTAACGCCTGTTTACGGAGCTGCGGCGATGTGCTTTAGCTCGGTCACGGTCGTGTTAAATTCGATCAGATTACGATTTAAGCAAATCTAAAATTTAGCCTAAATTTTGTAAAATCGCACAAAAATTAAAATAAGGAAGATGATGAATTTGGGTAAATTTTACGCTGTGATTGCAAGGATATTTGCGTTAAATTTCGCTCTACCGCCGAGCGCGAAGCTTTTTGGCGAGCTAAATAAAAATCCAAAATGGATAATAACAAACGATAGCGAAGCAAACGCCAAAGGGCGCGAGCTATACGAAGAGTCGCAAAAAACTGAAAACATCGAAGAGATCGCGAAAGACTTTGCAAATTTGAAAAAATATTTTAACGCGGAGTTCTTTTTTGAAGGCGACAAGGCACGGCTCGAGGGCTTTTATAAAAAGTGCAAATTTAGCCCAAATTTAAATGTCAGCGCGCTTGATAGCCTAACAAACGAGCTCTCGTTTTTCTCCTCTGTCGTCGAGCTAAAACAAGACGAACAGACGAAGGAAATTTTGGGCGTTTTGCTAAGCTCCTATCTGCTACCGTACGCTAAAAAGCTAGCTCCCGTCCTGCAAAACGAAGCAAAAAGTAAATTTTACCGCGCTATGGGCTATCTTTTCGAGGATTTTGCGAGCGGTATCGAAAATACGCTAAAAGTCAAAGTCGTACCTAGATGAGTTGGTGGAACGACTTTTATATAAATTTCGATCCGGTCGCGTTTGAGCTGTTTGGCATCAAGGTGCACTGGTACGGGATAATGTACGTCCTAGCACTACTCGTGGCGCTTGGGATGGCTAAATTTATCGTCAAGCGCGATAATATCGCTATCTCAAACTCCATACTAGATAACTACTTTTTCTGGGTGGAAATCGGCGTGATACTGGGCGCAAGGCTTGGCTACAT
>CAURRL010000191.1:0-3288 GCA_963526895.1 uncultured Campylobacter sp.
CCGCTTTCAAGCTCGCATTTTAGCACCACGCGTTCGTTTTTAGCGTAAAGATTTGGCACCTTTAGCAGTGCGCTAACGGCCACGCTATATAGCTCGCCAGGCACGTAGAGTGCGGATAATATCCTCATATCGCAAGGCGCGTGGTAGCGGTGATAGTCGCGCGGGCTGAGATAAATATTTACGTACTCTAGCTCGGCGTCTCGCTCGCTGCGGTCCATACTGTCGCCCAGAAGCTCAGCTATGCCGTACTCATGCCCCTTGACGCTGATTGCTTTTAGCTCCTTGCTCACTCCGAGCTCAAGGCACGTACCGTCGCTAGGACTGATGAAAGCCTGGGGCGAAACGTCGAAATCTCGCGGACGCTGAAGCTCGCGGGTAAAAAGCGCCGTGAGGCTCTCGTACTCCTTTGGCTCTTTAAACTCGCTCATGTCGATTTTAAAGCCGCTTACGTATTTTTCATTGATAAAGGTCTGCACAAATCTCGGAAATCTAACCGCCGCCACAAACCCGAATATCCTAGAAACAAGTCCCCTCATACCTCTCCTTTTAGTCTTAATAACGAAATCTCGCTAGGCGCCATCACGCGCACCGGCGGCCCCCAAAATCCAGCGCCTCGGCTAACGTAAATTTGCGTTTTTTTGTTCGCGCTATATAGCCCGGCGACGTATTTTTGATCGAGCTTTACTAGCAGCGAAAACGGAAAAATCTGCCCGCCGTGCGTATGCCCGCTCACCACCAGATCCACGGGCGCGCTTTCGTCCATGTATTTTAAAAACTTAGGCTGATGAGCGAGCAAAACGGTGGGCAAATTTACATCGCGACCGCCTAGAGCGGCGACTAGATCGGGCTCGTACGCTTTAAATCTAAAACCGATGATATCATAAACGCCGGCTAAATTTACCCCGCCCACGCGCGCGTTTTCGTTGCCTAAAATTTTAAAATTCGTCGTCTCGCGGATCACTTTTAGCGTACCCTCGATGCCGTTATAGTACTCGTGGTTGCCGGGCACGTAAAAGGTGCCGTATTTGCTCTTTAGCTCGTTAAATGGCGCGATAAACTCGGCCAAACGGTGCGGCTTTACATCGGCGATATCGCCCACGATCGCGACCGCATCGGCACGAAGCTCGTTTACGCGTCTAGTTACCGCTCGCGCAAAGTCCGCTCCTAAAAAATCTCCCAGATGAATATCCGTTAAAACCGCGATCTTTAGCTCGCCATTTAGCCCCTTTAGCTCGATATCCTGCGCTTTTACTTCGGGCAATTTTACGGCGTTAAAGATACCTCTAAAAAAGTAGCTAAACGCCAAAATAAGTATCGTGACGTCAAGATAAAGACGCAAAAATTTACGCCTGCTCTCGCTAAACGCGCGCTTGGTTACAGGACGAACCGCGAGCGCAACGACGTTCGTAAAAAGCACGAACGAAAAGATAATAAACGTCAGCGCCAGCATCAGCGAACAGGCAATGCGAAGGCTAGGTCCCAAAAAGTTAAACCGCAGCGAAAAAGCCAGCGCGACGCCGCCCATGGCAAGCGTCAGGAAAAACAGCCCAAGCGCCCTTTTATGCGCGGCAAGCGGCCTGAGCGCGGCATCTGCAAAAAGCCCGCGATAAGAAACGTAATTCATAAAAATGATGATCAAAGACGATAGAACATAAAACATTTCGTAAATTTAGCCAAAATTATTAAATATCTAACCACTGGGCGCGGCAAATTTGAGGAAATTTAAGCGCGGCGGAGGGCGATTTTAGATTTTAAGAGCGGATATTTCGGGCACAGCGAAATGCGCAGCCGAATATTTGTTTAAGTTAAGCGGTGCGTATAAGCGACAAATTCGCTCTATGATTTAAGCAATGATGAGCGTGTTACTGGCGGCGGTTTTACACGGTGAAGGCGACGTGCACGAACGGCGATTTACTCCGTTAGATTTAACTTTTCGTTGCTTTGGTTTTGACTGCGCTTGCTCTTTATTTTGCAAATTTGAACATTTCGGCGATAAATTTACGGCTTTGCGGGATGCGTTTTGAGATAAAATTTATGCGACTTAACTTTATAAAATTTGTGCCAAGACGAATGTCGAATTTTACCCTCCGAGGCAAATTTAGTTTGTAAATTTGACGCAAAAGGAGCTAAATTTGGCTACTCCTGAATTAATTTTATTAATGTCCTACCGTCAGATTCTAAGGCATTTGCGCTGATCTTTTCCGAGCCAAACTGCAAAATATATCTATTGCCCGAAACCTCATACAAAGCCATCAAAAAGCCGTCCAAATCATCGTCTTTGTTGGAATATGAACACTCTTGTATAAATTTGTTTTTATTTTTATAAAAACAAATTTCACGATAAACAGCAGAACCGCCCTTAAAAAACCATATATCATTCAAATTTATTTTTCTACCGTTATAAGTGATCAAATGTTTATTTGTCACGTAAAATCCCTCGTGGATAAAATTTATAACCTCGTAATATATCGATACCAACAAAGCGATAATAAAAATTACGCAACATATTTTCATAAATACTCCGAGCTCTAAAAATAAAGCGCATGGAGGCCATATAAATAAGGCGAAAACGATGATCCTCAACACGCAAAAAAAATCTAATAGAGCATAAATATTTATATAGCACCACCTCGCCCTCGTCGAGCTTGACGTTTTCAGGCAAATCCGCCAGCTCGTCGTCCAGCGCCTTGTGCGTCAAATTCGGCTCACTCATCGCCCGCATTCTCCGTTCGTACGATGAGGCTCTTTGGCAGGCTAAATTTCTCGATCACTTCGCACTCCTTTGCCCTCATCTCGCCCGCGTCATTTTCGTGATCGTAGCCCAGCACGTGAAGCAGCCCGTGCGTGAAAAGCAGCGCCGTCTCGTCTTCCTCGCTGTGCCCTAGCTCGGCGGCTTTGGCGGCGACTAGTTCAGTGTTTATCACGATACAGCCAAGCGGCGCGTGTAGCTGCATCTCAAGCGGAAAACTAAGCACGTCCGTAGTCTCGTAGATGCCGCGCTGGCGGACGTTTATCTCCTTCATCTCCTCGGCGTCCACAAAGCTTAGCTCCACCTCGCCCGCGGTCAAATAGTCGCAAATTTGATCCAAAATCCTCGGATAATCGTCCTCGCAAAGTATCATTTTTGGCTTTCCTTTAGTTAAATTTGAGTATGATTTTAGCGAAAAATCGGGTTGATTTTAATAAAACTAGCTTTTGTTTGTTAAGGGGGAAGGGGCTTGAATTACGAAGTCGCTCCCTTCCCCCTTAACGATCCCCCAACCCCTACGACGTGAGAGGTTGCTGCAC
>CAURRL010000192.1:0-3284 GCA_963526895.1 uncultured Campylobacter sp.
ACAAATTTTAAACGTGAATATACTTGACAAAAAGGCAATGTATAAAATTCATACCTATATTTCACTCATATTTTGCATTCCGCTGGTTATCGCATGCTTTACCGGTTCGGTTTTAGTTTATAAAGATAAGATAAATAATATCTTAATGCCAGGCGTCATCTACGTCGTAAAAAATAGCGACGAAAACGAGCAGAAAATTAGATTAAAATTTGACGAGCTAAGAGAAAAAATAGAAAAAGAGTATCCGCATCACGAGATCGTAGGATGGAATATCGACGCAGATCCCCAAAAAACGGACAAAATTTGGCTGTTAAAGCACGGAGCGGGCGAAAAAGAGTGGGCGTGCGTGTATATGGACGCTTTTAGCGGAGAGATAAAAAGCGACCTCGTGCCGCACGATAGCGGATTTATCGGGGTTATAACCGAGCTTCACGAAAATTTGCTTCTTGAAAAAAGCGGTCAAATTTTGCTTGGTCTGACGGCGATTTTTGCTTTTATTATTTCGATCAGCGGCTTTATCGTTTACCGAAACTTTTGGGCGAATTTGCTGCGTCTTCGGTTTGCACGCATGGCGGTTTTTATGAGCGATTCGCACAAATTTATCGGCGTTTTTTCTACGCCCGTTATCTTTGCAGTCGCGCTTAGCGGGGCCTGGTGGGAGCTTAGGTTTATGTTTATGCCGCCTTTTGATAATTCTAAATTTGTAATCGGTCCGCAAATTTACGACAAAAATATCTCTATCGACGCCCTGGTACAAAGAGCGGCCTCGGATATGCCGAGATTTAGGACGCACTATGTCAGCTTTCCGTTTTTTGATGGCGCAAATATCACGCTTTACGGACAAAAACCGAGTCAAAGCTTCCTGCATAGCCAGTACTCAAGCACCGTTACTAACGATAAAAATAGCGCAAATTTAATCGACGTAAAAGATATAGAGCTAGCAAGCAAAACGGATAAATTTTTATCGACGTTTAGGCGAGCTCACTACGGCGACTATAACGCCGCGACTAAATTTATCTGGTTTTTATGCGGGCTAGCTCCGCTTGCGCTTAGCGTTTCGGGGATTTACTTATGGATAAAAAGATCAAATTTTAAAAGGAGAAAAAGATGAGAAATAAAATTTTGCTTTCGGTCGCGGCTATAAATTTGCTCGCGTCCGTTCAAATTTTAGCTGCTCAAAACGGCGAGAACGCAGCGGGCAAAGAGACACTACAGGCCGTCGAAGTCACTAGCGAACAAAGGCGCGACGACGTCAAATACAACGCAAAAGAGCTGGTAAAAAGCACCACGAGGCTAGACCTCACCTCACGCCAAACGCCTCAGTCGCTAACCGTCATCACCGAGGCTAGACTAAAGGATCAAAACATCAACGACTATCAGGTGCTTTTGCGAAATATCCCCGGCGTCACGCTTAGCAAGTGGGACGAGCGCGTATATCCTACGGCAAGAGGCTTTAAGATAGATTATTATTTGCTTGATTCGATGCCTAGCTTTGGCGGATTTAGCCTAGGCGCAAACGATATGAGCATGTTGCCCTATGAACGCGTCGAAGTCGTAAAGGGCGCAAACGGCCTGCTAGCGGGTGCAGGCAATCCGGCGGCTAGTTTAAATTTTATCCGAAAAAGAGCAAATTCTAAAGAATTGACGGGAAATTTTAAACTAAGCGCGGGCTCATACGATAGATACGGGGTATCTGGCGACGTGCAGACTCCGGTGACTGCTGACGGCAGCGTGCGGGCTAGAGCGTCTTTTATGCACGAGAAGTCTCGCTCGTATATGGACTACTATAACCGTAAAAACACCGCTATCTACGGCGTAGTGGATGCTGATATCATGGATAGTTCGTGGCTTAGCCTGGGCGCGTTTTATCAGGAGCTAAAGCGTCACGGCGTACGCTGGGGAGGAATGCCTGCGTTTTACAAAAACGACTCTAGGCGCGAGTTTGGTAAAAACGAAATTTTCTCTCAGTCTTGGACTAGGTGGGATATTAAGACTTTTGACGTTTATGCCGATTTTAGGCACTATTTTGAAAACGAAGCCAGCCTAAATCTATCATATTCATTCCGCCGCGCAAATACGGATACTAATTTGCTCTACTACGGCGGCAAGGTAAATTTAGACGACACGGGCGACATCGGCGGGCTTAGCGCCTACGCAAACAAACGCGAAGAAAATATCCACAACGTAGACGCCTACGTAAATATGCCCTACGAAGCGTTGAGCTTGCCTCACGAGGCGGTTTTTGGCGCTATGTATAACAACTACCAAAACAGCTCCGATAAGGTCAGTAGCTATTGGTTAAATCGTACGACTCCGGCTGGTCTAGCCTACTCAGCACGCACTAGGATAGATTTTAAAAACCTTCATATCGACGATCCGAGGTTTCCTTACGCCGATCAAAACAACGCCGATAAGACGGTGCAAAAGGCGGTCTATTTCGCTAATAAATTTTCTATCACGGACGAGCTTAAGTTTTTGCTAGGAGCCAGAATGAGCTACTATAAGTACCGCATAACAGGCGGCAACGGAAACAGAAACTTTACGCAAGAAATCACGCCGTATCTAGGCATCACGTACGATATCGGCGAAAACCACACGCTTTATGCTAGCTATACAAGCATCTTTAAACCCCAAACCGTAAAGGATATCAACGGCAAATACTTAGACCCGGTCCAAGGTAAGGACTATGAGCTCGGTATAAAGGGGGATTATTTTGACGGCGCGCTTTCGGCTTCATTTGGCGTATTTAAGGTCGTTCAAGATAAACTAGGCGCAAGAACGGGACAAAAGATCCCAGGCACTACGACCGATGCGTATGAAGCTAAAAAAGGCGTGACGAGCAAGGGCTTTGAGGTAGACGTAAACGGCGAAATAAATCAAAACTTAAGCCTGGGTCTTGGTCTCACGCACTTTAACGCCAAGGATGCAGACGGTAAGAAATTTGACACCGAAAGCTCGCGCACTACGGCAAATCTATTTGCTAAATACTCTATAGCGGACTTTAGAGCGGGTGCGGGAGTGCAGTATAAAAGTAAAATTTACGTCGGCAGCGGTGCAAACGAAATCACGCAAAAGGCCTACACGCTGGCAAATTTGATGTTTGGCTACAAGATAAGTAAAAACTTTGACATCCAGCTAAATATCGATAACGTATTTAACAAAAAATACTTCGAGGGCATCGGAAACAACAAGATGTTTTACGGCGATCCGCGAACGTTTAATCTAGGCTTTACGTCTAGTTTCTAATTGATTTTTGGATTTTGCAGCGCGGCTTGATTTACGAG
>CAURRL010000193.1:0-3266 GCA_963526895.1 uncultured Campylobacter sp.
AAAAATGCGCCCCAAGCCCGTGGCATAAAATTTCGCTCATGCTAAGATCTGCGTAGTCCACGCTGACGCGTCCGTAGCCCGTAGCCGTCACGAAGCCCTCGCCGTAGCCTTTTTGCTCTAAATTTTGCTTGATCTGCCGCGCGACCTTGACCGCGCTAAAGCCGCTTGGTAGCAAAAACAGCTCACAAAATTTGCCGTGCTCGTCCATAACGGCAACCTTTGACGACGCCCCGCCGATGTCGATACCGATAAAATGCATACTTTGATCCGTAAAAAATCTTTCCGACACGCGGAACTTCGTTAAATTTGAGCGCAAATTTGAGCTCTAGTTTGTGTAAATTTGCAGAAACCGTAATGAAGATAAATTTATGCAAATGTAAATCGCGACCGCGATCTGCTTTGGTTGAAATTATAGCCAAAATCGGGTGTAAAAAGTGAGGGAAATTTGAAAAAATATTATTTAGTGCATTAAATTTAAGATTTTCGATGCGGCGAATGAGGGTAAATTTGACGACGGAATTTTAACGTACGGCGTCAAATTTAAGGTAGGTTTTGAACCGGGCGGAGAGCAAATTTGATGGTCGTGAGGGGTGGGGGCACTGTCAAATTTGGTTGGCGCAGCATGTAAGTTTAGCCCGATCAAAAACGGGCTAAAACGCTAAAAACCTACCGACTAAAAAGAGCCAGCCTACCGATAAACCTCGCCGTCGATTATCGCCATGGCTTTGTTGTCTTTACTGCGCGGCGGAGTGTAGAAAAAGCTGTGGCGAACGACCGTACCGTCGTCGTATTTGAGCGTTAGCTCGCCTTGATCGAGCGTGTATGAGCCCTCGTCGCTGCGCGATTTTGAGCTGCCCCCGTCTATGCTGCCGCCTGGGGTACCCGAGGTTGCCATAGCATACGACGATCCGCCCGAGCTAAAGCGCCCTTTGCCGTCAAAGCAGTAGTATCCGCTCGCGCCTACGCTTACAGTATCGCTGCCGCCCGACCAGCCGTGCAGGGACGACGAGCTAGCTATGCGAAACGAGAAGCACTCTTTTGGCATTTGGCTTGAAATTTGCGCCTGAAACATATAATACCCCGTACCGATGGAGTTCCACAAGAAGGTGCAGTCGTCGTTCTCGCAGTAGTAGCTTGTATTGTAGTCGTCGTTGCTAGTTATCGTTAGTATACCGTCCTTGACCTTATACGTGCCGTCGATGCGCGTGCGCCAGTCGGGCTTACCAAGGTCGTCGCAATACGTGCCGTCGTCGCGTAGATAAAAGGAATAATCCTCGCTCGTATTTAAAAGCATGTTAAATTTTGTACCGCCAAATACCCCCGAGCCTTTTTTGCTCGCCCCGGCGCTACTATGTTTGACGCTAGAGTCCTTTGCGGGTTTTGCGGACTCGGCCGAATTTGAGCTTGATTTGCTTGCTTTTGCCTGCGCGCTATTTGCGCTTTTTTTAAAGACGAACAAGACCTCTTGCCCGTCCGCGACTTGTTTGTATTCGAGCATGCCGTCTTTTAGCCAAAACTCGCCCAGCCCTTTAGCGCTAAGCGCGTATTTGCCGTCGCCTAGACTTTCGTAGCCGCTTTTGCCCGCGCTATTGTTGCACGAACCGTCCTGGTTTACGCCCACGATGCCTACCGTTGCCTCATCGCCGCCGATCTCAAAAAACGAGTCGCCGAAGCACTTTTGCCCCGCGACTTTAAAGCTCTGCCCCTGCGCCTTTAGCGAGACTAGCTCCCATCTGCCCTCGATCTCGCTTAAATTTGATTTGCCGAGGCTTGCTTGATTTACGGCGCCGTTTACGATGCCGGCTAAATTTACCTCGTCTTTTTTAAAGGTAAATACGATTTCATTGCCGCCCGTGCCTTGTTTGTATTCGAGCGAGCCGTTATTTAGCCGCAGCTCGCCGCCGCCAAGCGAGTATCTGCCGCCGCCTAGGCTTTTTAGAGCGAAGTTTTGTTCGGCTTTTTCGCATGAGCTGCCGTCCGCGCTGCTTAGGCTTAGGCGCGCGTTATCGCCGCTAGCCTCGATAAAAGAGTCTTCAAGGCATTTTTGTCCGGCCGTTTTAAACGTCTGTCCCTGCGCCGTAACCGAAACGATGCTCCATCTACCGTCCAGCTCGCTAGCGCTTAAATTTAACCCGAGGCAAAGCGCCGCGAGGATTGCAAAAAATTTAAATTTAGCCATATTTTTCCTTTCGTAAATTTTTAAGCCGTCTGCGGCGGTTTTGCCTTCGGCTTTTTGTTCTCAAATTTGCCCCAGTTTTACGCCGATGGGTTGCTATTCGTCCAAAAAATATATCACGCCGTCGACGACCGCTCCGCCTGCCTTGCCTTCGCTAGTAGGCGGGATATAAAAAAAGCTATGACGCTGTGTCCGTCCGTCGTCGTATCTGAGCGTGAGCTCGCCCGCGTCTAGCGTATATGAGCCCGCGCTACTGCTAGATCTTGTTTCGCCTCCGCCCGCGGCGCTCGTAGAGGCGGACGAATACGACAAGCTGCCGTCCTTAAATCGTCCTTTGCCGTCAAAATCATAGTACCCGCTCACGCCGCCGCCCACGATATCTGTGCCGCCCGAGGCGTTGTAAACGGACATGGAGCCAACGGAGGTAAACGAGTAGCTGCCCTTTGGCACCTCATTTAAGATTTGAGCGTTAAAGAGATGGTATCCGCCGTCGCTCCACAAAAACGTGCAATCCGCATCCTCGCAGCTATATGTGCTTTGCTTGCCGTCATTGCTTGTTTGCGTGATCTTTTTGCCGTCTTTTTTATACGTGCCGTCGATACGCGTGCGCCAGTCGGGCTTGCTAAGGTCGTCGCAATACGTGCCGTCGTCGCGCAGATAAAAGGATATGTCGGTATTGGTGTTTATGAAGAACCACTTGCCCGCAAACACGCCCGTGCCTTTTTTGGTAGCTTTTGCGTCGCTATGCTTGACGCTAGGGTCTTTTTGGGGCTCTAAATTTGAGTTTGATTTGGCTTGCGCCTGATTTGAGCTAGCCTGTGCCGCGCGGCTTTTTTTAAAGGTAAACACGACGCCGCCCGCGCTTTGTTCGTATTCGAGCGAGCCGTTTTTTAGCCTAAATTCGCCCGCATCGTTATCTAGCGCGTACCTACCTGCGCCAAGGCTTTTGTAGCCACTTTCTCCTGCGCCTGTTTTGCACGTGCCGTCCGGATTTGCCGCTACGATACTGACTATGGCTCTGCCGCCTGCTATCTGGAAAAACGAATCCTCAAAGCACTTCTGCCCCGCCGTTTGCACCTCCTGCCCGTCT
>CAURRL010000194.1:0-3265 GCA_963526895.1 uncultured Campylobacter sp.
GCGAGCTAAGGCCGGTCTGTGGATCCAGTACCGAAGCCATCGAAAAACCCATGATCATCGAGATCTGCTCGCCTGCTAGCTGCAAACTGGCAAAAACGATGTGAAGTAGCAGTCCTGCGCAAACTCCCAGCGCCGCCTCGCTCACGATCTCTACGGCCAGATAGTAAATCTCGCCGCTTTTGATGCTGGCAAGCGGAAATAAAAATAGCGTTAACAGAAACGAAAATGCGGTCTTGACGCTCATAGGGATCTGCTCGTGCCCGTAAAACGGGAAAAATAGCATCAGCCCGCCGATACGCGCAAATAGCAGCATAAAGGTGATGACGCGCTCGGGCGCAAAAAAATCGACTAGCTCCACCTGACTCTTTCGTTTTAAATTTAAATGCCGTTATTTTAGGGTTAAATCCTTGAAAATTCGGTAAATTTAAAAGCCAAATGAAAATGTGCAGAAATTTGGGTGTGGTCAAGGGGCGCAAAACACCGCTTTGTCTGCCAAATTTTATTCGTGCCGTTGTTGCTTTTTAAATTTAAGAGGTTTAAATTTGGCGGTCGCTTTTAGCTTTTGTTTTGGGTTAAATTTTAGCTTGGTGGGCGGTAAATTTAAAAAATCGCTACGCTTTATAAAATACGGCTACGAGACTAAATTTGATCTTAAATTTTGTTCGTTCAGAAGTGGTCGCTTTAGGCGGTTTGCGATAAATTTAAACTCAAAAAATAGCCCACAAATTTGAGCATAAATTTTAAGCAGTAAATTTAGAACTCGTTGCCCGTAAAAATATTCAAATAGCTTCAGGAGAAATTAAAGAGAATTTTTTATCTTCGAGGCGATAAACCTCGTCGCATCTTTGCGCAAGCTCATTGTCGTGCGTGACTAAAACTAGTGCCGCATCGTTTGCTTTGATATAATTAAACAGCGTTTGCATCACTTCGTTTGCGGTCTGTTTGTCCAGATTTCCCGTCGGTTCGTCGGCAAATATCACGCGCGGCTTTTTGCAAAGCACCCTAGCGATTGAGACGCGCTGCTGCTGGCCGCCACTTAGCTCGCCTACTTTTTGGTTCATTACGCCGTCTATTTTTAAATTTGCCAAAATTTCATCGTCGATTTTCTGGGCGGATAAAACAGAGGCTAGCTCGATATTTTCGTGCGCGCTAAAGCCCTTAAAAAGATAGTGCGCCTGGAAAATAATACCAAAATCAAATCTACGAATGCGTAAAAGCTCGTTTGCAGGTAGGTCGTAAAGCGACTTGTCACCGTAGATAACTTCGCCGTTTTTGGGTCGCAAAAGAGTGGAAAGTATGTGGAGTATAGTTGATTTGCCGCAGCCGCTAACGCCCGTTATAGCGCAGCTGCCGCCGGCATTGACGCTTAAATTTACATCCTCAAAGAGCGTATAATCATACGCAAAGCCTAGATTTACGCCCTTTAAGATTTCCATAAATTTAGCCTATTTGTGCCGCAACCTCGGCCGCAAAGTCCTCGTTTTTCTTCTCTAGGCCTTCGCCAAGCTCGAAGCGAACGTATTTTACCACCTCGATCTTGCCGCCTAGCTCTTTGCCTTTTTCTTCAACGACTTGCTCGATAGTTTTTTTATCGTCCATTACGTAAAACTGTCCAAGTAGCGTAAGGCGCTGATCTAAAACGGTGTTGTCAGCATAAAATCTCTCGATCTTGCCAGGGATGATCTTATCCCAAATTTTCTCAGGTTTGCCCTCGGCTTTTAGCTCTTCTTCGATCGCTTTTGTTGCCTTAGCAAGCTCGGCATCGCCTATTTGGCAGCGACTTGCATACTCAGGGATGTGGTGAAGCGGCTTGCCTAAGCGTTTTAGCTCTTCGTTATCTTTTTCAAGTTCGGCACGAAGCGCGATAAATTCCTTCTCGACAAAATCTTTATCAAGGTCTTTATAGCTTATTACGCTTGGTTTCATGGCGGCTGCATGCATGCACAAATTTCTTGCAAATTCAGCCGCTTTGTTTGCGATTTCTACGCTTTCGCAAGCTAGGCCGATCAGTACGCCTACGCGGCCGTTTGAGTGCACATAGCCGTTTACTACGCCTTTATCGTCCGCTTTTATAGTTTCAAAGCGGCGAACGACTAGATTTTCGCCGATAGTAGCGATCTGGCTTTTGAAATAATCCTCAAATTTAACACCGTTGATGACGCTTGCATTTAGGCTCTCGACGTCTTTTATCAAATTTGTCTGGATGTGCGCCGTAGCGTCTTTGGTTAAATTTTGAAACTGAGCGTTTTTAGCGACGAAGTCAGTCTCAGAGTTTATCTCGCTGATGGTTGCGGTTTTGCAGTGATCGCAAACAACAACGCTCACAAGACCCTCGCTAGCTAGGCGGTCAGCTTTTTTAGCAGCTTGACCTAGACCTTTTTCGCGCAATATATCAACGGCTTTTTCCATATCGCCGTTAGCTTCGGCTAGCGCCTTTTTGCAGTCCATCATTCCGGCTCCGGTTGATTCGCGGAGCTCTTTTACCATTTGTGCGCTGATTTCCATTACTCTTCATCCTCGCTGAAGTCCTCAGAGAAGTCTTCGTTAACAGCCTCGTTTACGACTGCGTCTTTTTCGGCTTGGCTTACAGCCTCTTTACCTTCTTCTTGCTCGCCGCCGTCTTTTTCAAGCTGAGAGCGTCCCTCGATGATAGCCTCGGCCATCTCTTGGCAGAAAAGCTGAACAGAGCGGATCGCGTCGTCGTTGCCAGGGATCGGGAAGTCGATAACGTCAGGATCGCAGTTTGTGTCGATTGGAGCTACGACAGGGATTTTTAGGCGATTAGCCTCTTGAACGGCGATTTTTTCTTTTACGGTGTCGATGACGAAAATCATATCAGGCACGGTTTTTAGGTTTCTGATACCGCCTAGAGACGCTAGAAGCTTCTCTTTTTTGCGGCGAAGCATTAGCGCTTCTTTTTTAGTTAATAAATTTATAGAGCCGTCTTCTTCCATAGCCTCGATTACTTCGAGTTTGCGGATAGATTGGCGGATAGTACCGAAGTTCGTCATCATGCCACCTAGCCAGCGGTGATTTACGTACGGCATGTCGCATTTTTCAGCATACTCTTTTAGAGTTGCGCCGGCTTGCTTTTTAGTACCTACGAAAAGTATAGTTTTACCCTCTGCAGCCGCGTCGCGAACGACGTTATAAGTGTAGCGGAAGTAGCGGATAGTTTTTTGTAGATCTATGATGTAGATACCTTTTCTCTCACCGAAAATGAATTTTTTCATCTTCGGATTCCATCTGCGTGTTTGGTGTCCGA
>CAURRL010000195.1:0-3262 GCA_963526895.1 uncultured Campylobacter sp.
CCAGCATATCGTACTCCTCGACCTCAAGGTCGTAAAGCGTCATATCGCAGACGAATTTCACTCCGTGCGTGCCCGCTATAGGCAGTTTATCAAGCCCGACGATATCGACTTTCACGCCGCCTCGTCTAAGCACGTCTACGATACTAACGCCTTCTATCTCCTCAAACCCGTCGGCAAAAATCACGGCAACTTTTTTCATAATTTTCTCCTTAAATTTTCGGATTATTATACTCTAGTTTGCTAAATTTGCGCTATAATCGCGGCACTTTAAATTCGAAAGGAAGGAAAATGGAAGTAAAGATTACATATTGCAATTCTTGAAACTATAGACCGGTAGCTTCTCGTGTAGAAGAAGAATTTTTAAGTCAGATTCCAGGTGCTAAAATTAGCAAAATCGTCGGTAGCGGCGGAAACTTCATAGTTGAAGTAAACGGAAAAGTAATCTTTTCTAAAAAAGATCTCATCGGCACGGAAGTAAATGCCCTGCCAAATCACGAAGAGATCATTGCTTTGGTCGATAGCGTTAAAAAATCAGCCTAAAGTCTAAGCCGAGGCTTAGGCTTTGGCTTTTATTTCTTCAAATTTTATCTCATCTTTTTCGTATTTTTTAAGCAGCCAGTTTATACGTCTCTCAAAAATTTTCCATCTAGCTTCATTTCCATATTTTTCAAACAAATTTAACGCTTGGCTGGTCAAATTTTCTTGTTCATTCTTTATGAGTAAATATTCAAAAAGCTGATCAATCACCGCTAGACCGTTTCGCTCCAGCATCAAATCAATCAAATTTCGTTCGGTTTTTATCTCATCAAAAAATCTAAACGCCGCTCTTAAATCGCTCGTTAAATTTTCGCAAAGCGCTTCGGTGTCGGTATTTTCGTTGATTTCATAATAAGCAGCCTTGGATCCTGTGATAGATGAAATTCTGTCCCTAAAATGGCATTCGTATTCTTTTGGCTTTAAGACGGTTTCTTTGCGGGTTGCGGCGTCAATAAATGCGCCGTAAATGCCGCAGTTTACGTAAAATCTAGTTTCAAATGCGGTATTGCGGCTACTTTTTTGTAAATTTAAGATATATATAAATTTGGAAGTATTTTTGTAGAAATTTAGCCCGCTTTTAGTAAAGCCGTTATCCTTAAATAGCGGCTTTACTTGGGCTATGAGCTCGTCAAATTTTGTTTTCATCAAATTTGACGACTGCGATTATTTGTTTGCGCGTTCGATGTACTCGCCGCGGACGGTATCTACGCGGATGACCTCGCCTTCAAGCACGTGGAAAGGTATCTGCACGACCGCGCCGCTCTCAAGCGTAGCAGGCTTTTTACCGCCCTGGGTGTCGCCTTTAAAATTCGGCGGAGTTTCGACGATCTTTAGCTCTACGACTTGCGGTACTTCTACACCGATAGCCTTGCCGTTGTGAAACAAAATCTCAACCATCATGCCGTCGATCATCCATTTTTTGACATCTCCCACGTCCTCGTCGCTGATCGCTACTTGCTCGTAGGTCGCAGTGTCCATAAACTGGCAGAACTCGCCGTCGTCGTAAAGATACTGCATCTCTTTTTCTTCCAGATTCGGCTGGTCGCATTTGTCACCCGCATGGAAGGTCTTTTCAAGCACTTTGCCGTCGATAAAAGATTTGATTTTCGCGCGAACGAAAGCTGCGCCCTTGCCCGGTTTTACGTGCTGATACTCGACGACTTTATACGGAACGCCGTCTAGCTCGATCTTTAGTCCTTTTTTTAGGTCGCCCATAGAATAGGTTGCCATTTTCTCTCCTTGTGGTTTTAAAGGGTGATTATATCAAAAAAGTTTTTAGTTTAGTTTAAGAAGCAGCGAGAGGGCAAATTTAACCGCGCCAGCTAAAGTAAAACTCAAATTTAAGGCTTAAATTTGAACTCGCCTTTTTCCTTGCTTTGTTCAGACTGCGAGTGGATTTCCCTTTTCATCTGTTCGCTTACGCTAGGTTCGTCTTTTTGTATCTTTTGAAATTTCTTTTTTTCGGTCAAAATTTTCTCGAAATTTTTAGTACTTTGCTTTTGCGCCTCGCTCTCGCAGCCCATCAGCAAAAACAAAATCGGAATAAAAAGTAAAAATTTCATACTCAAACCCTCCTTAAATTTAAGCCCCGATTCGGGCTTAAATTTAGACAACTGCGTATTTCGCCCATACGCAAACATCAAGATCGTTTAACTTAGCCAGCGTCTCTTTGGTTATTTTTTCATCCACAAGCACGACCGCAAGCGCCATTCCGTGATCGTCGCGTCCTAGGCGGAAGTCGGCGATATTGATCTTCTCTTCGGCGAGGATGGATGAAATTTTAGCGATAACGCCCGGAACGTCGTTGTTTTTAAAGATAATCATCTTACCTTTAGGCTTAAAGTCGGTTTTAAAGCCGTTTATCGTCACGATGCGCTGCTGATTTTCGCCAAATACCGTTCCGCCTATCGTTACGACATCATTTTCAGTCGTGATGCGAACAGTGATTTTATTTTTGAAAATACTATTGCCGCCGACGGTGCTTTCTGTCGTTATACCTTTTTCGTCGCACAAAAATTTAGCGTTTACGTAGTTTATCGTATCGCCCAAGCTCTCTTTTAAAGCGCCCACGATCGCAAATGTAAGCATGGAGTTTGCGTACTCGCTAATAGGGCCGTGCGTCTCGATACGGATGGCCTTGATAGCTTTTTTGTTGATCTGCGCGGCGAGGAAGGCCATCTTGCTCGTAAGCTCGATATAAGGCTCCACAAAAGGTGGTAGATCTTCCGTTTTTATCGGTAAATTTAGCGCGCTAGGATAGCTGATGCCGCGAGCCGCAGAGATAGCTTGCTCGGCTGCGGCGATAGCGATATTGGCCTGAGACTCCAGCGTATTTGCGCCAAGATGCGGCGTAACGCTGACGTTATTTAGCTCAAGCAACGGATGATCCGTCGCCGGCTCCTTCTCAAACACGTCGATACCAGCAAACGCTATCTTGCCGCTTTTTAGACCGTTATACAGAGCCTCTTCGTTGTAAAGACCGCCGCGAGCGCAGTTTATAAGGCGTACGCCGTCCTTCATCTTTGCGATCTCCGCCTCGCCGATCATATTTACGGTTTCTTTATTTTTCGGAGTGTGTATGGTGATGAAATCGCATGCAAGGATATCGTCGAAATTTCGTGTATAAACGCCGCCCATATCGGTTACTTTCGACGGATCGATATACGGATCGTAAGCAACGATTTTCATACCGAAAGCCGCAGCCCTAACCGCCACGCGAGAGCCG
>CAURRL010000196.1:0-3259 GCA_963526895.1 uncultured Campylobacter sp.
ATCGTAAAGTCGTTTAGATTATCGATTTGAAATTTGGTGAGATCTGGCGCTTCTTTTTGACACGGCGGACAAAACGTGCCGAATATATCAAACATCAAAATTTTATCCTCGTCGCCTTTGATAACAAAGCCGCCATCGACGCGCTTTAGCGTGAGGTCTTTGCCAAACACGCTCTTTAGCGCGATCTCCTCGCCCGTTTTATAGCCCTCTATCTTTACGGGAGCCTTCGCCGTCTCGTCCTCGCCGCAACCTGCTAGAAATACCACACAGGCCAAAGCCGCCAAAATCGCCTTTATGTTTTTTTTCATATTATTTTCCTTATTTTGATCTTAGTTCGGTTATGCTTTCGCCGCCAAATCCGTAGTTGTCGGTGCTGACTTCCTCTATCACGACGACGGTTCTGCTCGCGTCGCGCTTTAGCGTATCGCCCAGCAGTTTCGTTACGCCAGCTATTATCGCACGCTTTTGCTCGGCGCTTACGGTTTCTTTTTCTTTTGTGATTTTTATATTTACGTAGGGCACGTTGTTTCCTTAGACGTATTTTTTCATCGCCGCGCGCGCTTCTTTGTCGGCTTCTTTGCGTTTTATCGTCTCGCGCTTATCGTGCAGGTTTTTACCTTTTGCCAGCGCAACCCGCGCCTTTACGATGTTTTTATCGTTTAGATAGAGCGCTAAAACGACTAGCGTAAGGCCCTCTTGCGTGACTTGACCGAAAATTTTATCTATCTGCTTGCGGTGCATCAGTAGTTTTCTCGGAGCTCGCTCGTCTGGGCGAAACGCCGAGTGCGTCGTGTTTAGATGGCTGATGTGCGCGTTTAGCAAAAACAGCTCGCACTTTATCACGCGCGCGAAGCTATCTTTTAGATTTGCTCGGCCCGCCCGTAGAGCCTTTACCTCGCTGCCTTTTAGCACGATGCCCGCCTCGAAGGTCTCGATGATGCTAAAGTCAAACAGCGCCTTTTTATTTTTGGCTAAATCCTTACCCATTTTTTACCTTTTTATTTTAAGAAAAACACGCTCGCGCCGCTACCACTTAGGAAAAAATCCTTAAATTTATCCATCTGCGGATAAATTTTAAAACACGGCGCAAAAAGATCGTTTAGCTTGCGATTTTCGTATCGCTCCAGCAGCTGCATGGTCGTCATCTCGCGCATATTTGCCGCCAAATTTACATCGATGCTATCCATAAAATTTGCCCTAAATTCGCCGTAAACCGCAGGCGTCGAGCAAAAGACGCTTGGCGTTAAAATTTCTATTGCTGGCACCTCGTCGTCAAACTCGCTTATTATCTCGCCGATACCGCCGACGTTTGCCGCATTGAAATCGCTAGCGAAAAACGCCACGTCCGCGCCGATATTTGCGCCTATTTTCATCAAATTTTCGCGAGTTAGTTTTAAATTTAACTCCTCATTCGCCATCTTTAAAAACGTAGCCGCGTTTGAGCTGCCTCCGCCCAGACCCGCGCCTAGTGGTATTTGCTTTTTTATCACGATTTTATGCGAGGCGAAAAACTCGTCCAGTTCGTTTTTAAAGCCCGCTTTTTCCAGCTCAAATTTAGCCTTTAAAACGATATTATTTTCGATATTTTCGTTATCGCACTCAAGTGCAAAGCCGCTTGATTTTTCAAAGAAAATTTCGTCGTAAATCTCGCGCCGCAAAACAAAGCGAGAGACGATCTCGTGGTAGTTGCCGCGAGTGCCGACGATCTTTAAAAAGGAGTTGATTTTCGCGTAGCTTTTCATTATTTTACGATTTTATCGCTGAGTTCTTTTAGGCTGGCTTCGCCCGCGCCGTTTAGGGCTTGTTTATTTTCTGCCGCTACGTCTTCTACTAGCTCCGAGCGCAGGATCATCATATTTTTAGGCGCGTCGATGCCGATTTTTACGCCGCCTTTTGAGATGCCTACGACCGTGATTTTGATATCGTTTCCCAGCATTATACTTTCGTCTTCTTTTCTTGCGAGTATTAGCATTTTTCGACCTTATTTAGTTTATATGTTACGGTTTCGTCTTTGATTTCAATGATACTAAAAAATTCATCAAAGTTTATTAAATATAGCCCCTCGGCGCCAAATTTTAGCTTTTCTACGCTCAGTTTTTTGCCAAGCATTACGTCTGCTGGGTCGCCAAGATATTCGTTTCGCGGTAGCGAGATATAATCAAGCGGATTTAAAAACCTCTCGTTTTCGTAAACAAATTTACCCTCGCTCACGCGTTTTAGCGCGCTTAGAGTAGCTCTCGCGCCAAGCTTTGCGGCTAAAATTTGAGCGTACGAGCGCACGTACGAGCCCTCGCTAACGCTAATGCGAAAGCTCAAAAACGGATGCATATACGCAGTTAAATTTACGTCAAAAACGCTCATTGTTTGGCTCTTTAGCTCAAACTCCTCGCCTGCTCTTGCTAGCTCATAGGCGCGTTTGCCGCCCACGTGCTTGGCGCTAAATTTGGGCGGTACGTAGGCGATCTCGCCTTTTAGTTCGCTTAGCGCAGCTTTTACGTCCACTAAATTTAACTGCGGATAAATCGTGATCTCCTCGATATTTTCGTTATCTAGACTAGCGCTTGTAGCCCCTAGCCACATAGTCGCTTCGTAGATTTTGGGCGCTTTATCTATGTAGTTAAAAAGCCGAGTGTGATTGCCCAGAGCCACGATCAGGCAGCCGCCGGCAAACGGATCTAGCGTGCCCGAAAAGCCCGCCTTTTTTACGCCGTATTTGCGCTTTAGCCTACTTAGGAAATGATTTGAGCTGATGCCTGCGGGCTTGTTTGCGACAAAAAGCGCGTTCATTTAAATTTGACCTTTGGAGGTTGCGTTAAATTTGATCCGAGAGCGTCAAATTTGAGCGCATAAATTTGATCAAATTTGACTCGGTATTTAGCCTGCAAGGCCTCAAATTTACCCATTTTCACACCGCTTTTTCGACGAAGCTAGACATTATCTCGCGGCTGATTCCGCCGAAATTTATCGTTAGCTTTAGCTCTTTTTTGATCTTAGTTACCGCCGTCACGCGCCCGATACCGAAAATTTTATGTTTAACCAGGTCGCCTTTTTTGTATTCGCCCGCAGCTTGCGTTTGCGTCTGGATGATGAGGCTGCCGGCACACACACCCGCCTCGCTTAAAAATCTGCTCTTTTCTAGCCTCGTTCGCTGGCCTTTATAAAAGCGCGAATTTACAAAGCTTAGCGTTAGGGTTTTTTTAGCGCGAGTGATGGCGACGTAGGCCAGGCGTCGCTCCTCCTCGATGTCGCTACCGTCTCC
>CAURRL010000197.1:0-3254 GCA_963526895.1 uncultured Campylobacter sp.
ATCCATCCTAGAGCGCGATCTAGGCTCAGCGTGCGAGTCCTCAACGCGAGCGATGTCGCCCAAACGGACATTTCGGCCGCCGTCTAGCCAGATAGGAGTATCGGAAAACTCCTCGACACTCTTTGCGCCGCCTGTTACGCGCAGGCTATTTTCCACGCCGTCTAAAACCGTCCTGCCCGCGGGCAAATCGGCGTTATTTTGTGCAAGCTGTTTGCTAATATGAGCGGCGTCTATCTTTAGCGAGCTAAGCGCGGCGGGATCTAAAAGCACTCTGATCTCGCGCGTAGTGCCGCCTAGACGCTTTACTTGCTGAACGCCTGGGATCGCTAGCAGCCGCCTTTTTATCTCGTTATCTATCAGGTGCGATATCTCGCTTTGGTCTAAATTTGCGCTTCCTATAGAATAAAACGCCAGCGCGCCGCCCTCGATGTCCACGCGCTCTACTATCGGCGTATCGATACCGGCTGGTAGTTCGTCTCTGATCTGCGAGATAGCGTTTCGCACGTCGTTTACGGCTCGATCGACGTCCGTCTCGATAGCAAACTCCACTGTGGTAGCCGAGCTACCCTCAAAGATCGTAGAGCTAACGTACCTCACGTCCGCTAGCCCGCCCACTGCATCCTCGAGGCGCCTATTAGTCGAGATTTCCAGCGGCGTAGGCGACGCGCCCGCCTGCGTGACCGTGACGTTAACGATAGGGAAATTTACGTTTGGGTTTGCGTTTATCGGTAGGCGCAGAAACGACGCTACGCCGCCTAAGCTAAGCGCGATAAAAAGCACGATGATCAGGACGGGATGGCGAATCGCCCAAGACGAAATTTTCACTCCGCGCTCCTTTGCGCCGCTTCGCCGTCGTTTACCAGCGCGGCGGCTTTTAGCGCAACCTCATCGCCCTCGCTGACACCTGAAATCACCTGAACTAGCCCGTTTGCTCTAAGTCCGGTTTGGATTTTTTGCTTGACTGCTTTGCCGTCCTTTACTATAGTCGTAAACGCACCCTTTTCGGTAAAGGAAACAGCCTGCACAGGCAGCGCTAACGCGCTAAATTCCGGCAGATAGATGACGACTTTAGCATATGAACCGATAAATTTCGCCTCGCCATCTAGCGAAATTTTGACCTTGCCTAGGCGTGAGCTTGTATCCACGCTCACGGGCACTAGCCGCACTTTGCCTTTCACAGCCTCTTTTACGCCGTAAATTTGAGCCGTCGCGCCCATACCGACTTTTATCTGCGCTAGCTCCCTAGCATCCGCATCTGCAGATAGCTCGATGAAGCCGTCTTTTGCGATGTTAAACAAAGCCTCGCCGCTAGTTAACGCACCGATTTGGGCTTTTTTGGCCGTTATGACGCCACTAACGGGCGCGACTACGCTAGCCTTTGCTAGCTGATCTTTGGCCTCCGAGATCTGTGCGTCTATCTGCAAGATTTGCGCTTTAGCGGAGTTTAAATTCGCTCTAGCGCTTGCTTCTTTCGCATTTGCTTGTTCGAGCTCTTGCGAGCTGATCGCCTTTTTTGCGGCTAGGTCTTTAGCTCGCTTTAGCGCGGACTCAGATTCGCTAAAAGCAGCCTTGGCGGAGTTTAAATTTTGCTTTGCGACCTCTAGCGCAGCGGTTTGCTGGTCAAATTTCGCTTTTACGCCGGCATTATCCAGCAGAGCTAAAATTTGCCCCTTTTGCACATTTTCGCCGACTTCGACTAAAACCTCGGAGATTTGTTGACCTTGTAACGCCGAACCTACTGCGACATCGTCTTTAGCAACCAGTTCGCCGTATAAATTTAGCTTTGGGCTAAATTTTGCGATTTTGGGCGATACGACCGTGAGCTTTATCGCTTCGTCGTTTTGTTTTTCCCGAGCGTCCGGATTTTGTCTATCTTGACGAACGCTTTGCTCACTAGCGTCAGTGCCGTCTTTTACGCCCGCTTGAGCAGTTTGTTGTTCGGCCGTATTTTTCTCTGCTTGCGACGCTGCTTCCTGTGCCGATTTATTTTCCTGCGCAGCTACGACGAACATCAGCGCGAACGATAAAAAATATGCCTTTAAAAATTTACCGAGCTTCATAAATTTCCTTTGATATTAGTCTTAAAATTTACTATATTAGCAAAATTTAGGACTAAAAGTCAATCCAAAAACCTTGAAAATATTTTAGGATTTTACTAAAATTCACCCAAAATAAAAAAGGGAGAAACAATGTACAACTTCGACGAGCTGGGCAAAAAAATCGGCGATATCGACAAACGCATAGAGATGCTGATTGCTAAAACTGGGCTTAGCTACAGCGAATTTGCAGTACTTTATACACTTGCAAAAGACGGCCGTTCGACGCAAAAAAAGATCGGCCAAGAGTGGCTCATACCCAAGCAAACGGTCTTTAACATCTGCAAGGATTTTCGCCAAAAAGGGTTATTGCAGATAGGCGAGCAAAGCGCGGATAAAAGGGAGCGCGCGATGAGTCTCACGCAAAAAGGGCACGACGTAGCAGACACTATAGTGCGCGCTAGCGATGAGCTGGGCGAGCGGGTATTTGCTAGGCTCGGCGAAAAAAACGCCCAGAAGCTATTTTTGTTGCTGACGCGCTTTTGCGAGATTTACGACAAAGAGATCGAAAATACGCCTGATATCCAAACGGAAATTTAAGCTTGCTTATATCTAATCAAGTCGTTTTTGTCGTATATTTTTTAGCAAACACGAATCGGAGCTAACGGCAACCGCACGCAAAATACGCTAGCCGAAACACTATACGCCAACGACGTTTCCAGCTCTTCCTAAATTTACCTACTCGCTCGCCGTTTTTTGCACTCGGCTAATTAAATTCGAGCTTCAAGCGCACGCTTTAGAGCTCAAATTTCACAAATTTGCATTGTAAATTTATCGAAAAGTCGTCTTGCCAAATTTGTTACTTAAATTTACTCGGCGACGCCTCAAATGCGGTTCAAAAGACCAAGTCGATTTGCCACAAATACCTGCCAATTTATCTTTACATACGCACCTTAAATTTAGCATTTAAAACCCATAAAATCGTCGCAATGTACCCCAAAAAACACCAGTAAATTTGGCCCGTTAGATTCTGATGCGTCGTGTAAAGTGGTTTAAGCCGTATCTACGTGTCAACTTCCGCTACCCACTCAAACAAAATTCGCCGAGTCGTATCGCTCAAATGCCGCCACCCTAACGACGATCGTCAAATTTATCCCCAAACGGTAAAATTTAATTTTCGTAACATTTTAGAAATTTATTTACGTTTTTACTCATTTA
>CAURRL010000198.1:0-3243 GCA_963526895.1 uncultured Campylobacter sp.
TTTTTAAGAACGCCATATTATTTTTCAAAGCTCTGATTTTAGCATGGTTTCCCTTTAAAAACGCTGAAACCACTCCAGAACCTTTGTAACCACTGGGTTTCGTAAAAGAGGGGGCTTCGAGCAAATTGCCTTCAAAACTCTCAACTTCAAGGCTTTGATTATTCCCTAAAACGCCGTCGATATTGCGAGAAATCGCATCGGTAATGCAAAGCGCGCCCAGCTCCCCTCCGGTCATCACAAAATCGCCTATGCAAAAAATCTCGTCTGCATATTTTTCTACTATTCGCTCATCTATGCCCTCATATCTACCGCAAACTAGGCAGATGTGTTCTTTTTTAGCTAGGCGCCTAGCATCGTTTTGAGTAAATTTTTTTCCGGCAGGCGCAAGAAAAACGATATGAGTTTTTGGCCTGCTTTTTAGTAAAAAATATAAAGTATCATCAAGAGGTTGACATGCCATAAGTAGTCCCGCACCGCCGCCAACCATATAGTCATCTACTTTTTTATGCTTATCGGTGCTAAAATCACGAGGATTTAAAAAATCAATCGAAATAAGTTTCTCTTTTGTAGCGCGACCCAAAATACTGTCTTCAAAATAAGGCCGTACAAGGCTTTCAAAAAGCGTAACAAAGGTAAATTTCATTAGGAATTTTCTAAAACTAAGATAGCATTTTTGGTGTAAATTTTTTTATTTTCCACATCTACTTTTTCTATATAAACGTCGATATATGGAATGTAAAAACTTTTTTCCAAACCTTTGGAAATCAAATTTTCATCGGTTTTTACCAAAAACAGATGATTTGCGCCGACCTCGTCTATATCCTCTACTTCGCCGAGTCTTTGGTTATTTTCATAAATTTCGCAACCGATGACATCAAAATAGAAAAATTCGCCCTTTTTTAGTTTGCAGTTTTTTCTAGTTTCATCTTTTGTGGTGTAGATTGTTTTATTTGTGAGAGTTTTTGCGCTATCTATGTCTTCAAAACCATAAAAAGAGATTGTATCGTTTGCGTGATTATAGCTTTTTACGACAAGTTCTTTGCCATCTTTGTCGCAAAATATAGCATTTTTTTTAAACTGGTTAGGAAAGTCGCCCTTATTATGAAGCTTGACAAACCCCTTTAGTCCTACAGTTTTGCCAAGCAGTGCGACTTCTATAAGTTCATTCAAGAGGCTTTACCGTAACGCGGTATGACGTCGCATCTTTGGCTTTATAGCCCACGATTACGGTCTTTATCGCGTTTATCATCCTACCGTCTTTGCCGATAAGCTTGCCCGTATCGACTTTATCGGCGTAAATTATCAGCTCGGCAAAATTTTCGCCAAGCTCGACTCGCTCGAGTTTCACTTTTCCAGGAAAATCGGCGATGAGCTTAGCATATTCAAGTAAAAAATTTTCTACCATTTTTAATTATTTGCTAGTTATTTTTGCAACCCTATCGCTAAGTTTCGCACCAACGCTCTTCCAATAAGCCAAGCGCTCAGCGTCAAATTTTACCACCTCAGGCTCAACCATCGGGTTGTAGTAACCGATCGACTCTATCCAGCCGCCGTCTCTTCTTTTTCTGCTATCTGTTACGACTATACGATAAAAAGGTTTTTTCTTGCGTCCCATTCTCGTTAGTCTTACTACTGTTGCCATTATATTTCTCCTTCTGTTTTTTAAATAGGCTTAAATTTAGCCACGATCGTAGCCAAATTTAAGCCCTTTAATTAGGGCGAGTATTTTTAGCTTGGTTTAGTAAATTTCCTAGCCCCTTTAGGCCTTCTTTGCCTGAAAATCTCTTTGCTATTTTTGATGCGTTTTCAAACTGCTTTAAAAAGCGATTTACCTCCACTTGAGATAGCCCAGATCCAGCAGCTAAACGTCTTTTTCGGCTATTGTTTAGCAGGTCCGGATTCTCGCGCTCTTTTTGCGTCATCGAATTTATCATAGCTTTGATATGTAAAATTTCCTTCGAGTTATCAAGGTCGATATCTTTTATCTGATTTGCCACGCTTGAGAGACCCGGTATCATCCCGATAAGGCTTTTCATATTTCCGAGTTTCTTGACACTTTCCATTTGCGATAAAAAGTCGTTAAAGTTAAACTGTCCTTTTTTGATCTTTTTATTTATTCTTTTTGCTTCTTGTTCATCTATCACGGTGCTAGTTTTCTCGACCAGCGTCGCCAAGTCGCCCTCGCCCATTATACGGCTCACGATTCGCTCAGGGATAAAGCTCTCCATATCGCCGACTTTTTCGCCGATACCAACGAATCTAAGCGGTATATTTAGCTGCTTTGCTATACCGATAGCCACGCCACCTTTGCTGTCCGAGTCAAATTTACTTAGCACCACTCCGCTTATTTTTAGCGCGTCATTAAACGTGCTTGCCGTTTTTACGCCGTCTTGTCCGCTCATGGCGTCTGCTACGTAGAAAATTTCATGCGGATCAAGTGCTGATTTGATGTCTTTTATCTGCTTCATCAAAGCTTCATCTATCGCTAGGCGTCCCGCCGTATCAACCAAAAGCACGTCGTAAAGCCCACTTTTTGCCTTAGCTAGCGCTTGTTTGGCTACGTTTAGCGGATCGGTTTCGTTTTCTATGCTAAAAAGCTCTATCTCGTTTGCTTCGCAAAGCTGACGAAGCTGCTCGACGGCCGCCAAGCGCTGCAAATCGCACGCCGCGACCAAAACTTTTTTCTTTCTAAGCTTTAGATAATTTGCTAGCTTTATCGTCGTAGTGGTTTTTCCGCTACCTTGCAATCCCGCCATAAGGACAATCGTAGGAGCTACGGGCGCAAAGACAAAGCCCTGGTTGCCCGGTGCGGTTAAAACCTTCGTTAAATTTGACTTTATAGCGTCTAAAAATTGCTTTTGGCCTATCCCGCTTTGCTTTAGATCGGCCTCTATGAGAGCTAGCAATTCTTTGGTAACTTTGTGATGAACGTCGGCTTTTAGTAGTGCTTTTTTAAGCACGTCAAGCGCGTTATTTAGCGCTTTTTCATCGTCTACGAAACGAATTTTACTAACGGCTAAACGAAACGACTCGCTGATTTGTTCAAACACATTCTACCTTTTATTTACATTTATAGCTAAAGCGCGTATTTTATTAAATTTAAGCTTTATCGCTCTTTAAATCTCAAAATTTCTTGAAATTTCAAAACCGAGCTTGTTAAAATCACTGCTCAAATTTGACCTAAATTTATATCCTAAAAGCTCGATTTTATAAGCGTGCAGATACATTCTCGCGGCTTTATTT
>CAURRL010000199.1:0-3242 GCA_963526895.1 uncultured Campylobacter sp.
GCCGATGACTTAGGACTTGGCGTAAATGACGAAGATATAGTAAAATACATAATCACAGACCAAAATTTCCACTCGAACGGCAAATTTGACAAAGAACTCTACAAAAATACCCTAAAAAGAGCTAGAATCACCGAAAGCGAATACGAAGAAAGCTTAAAAAACGTGATACTTTTAGACAAGCTAAGACATGCTTTAAATTTGCCTGCAAATGCTCAAGATATAGATATGCTAACGGCTAGCTTTTTGATGCAGGATAAAATCTCGATGCAAGTTGTGGAAGCTGGTGCCGATGAGATAAAAATAGATGAAGACGCAGTAAAAAAACTCTGGGAAGAGCACAAAAACGAATATAAAACTATGACCGAATTTAAGCTTGATACTAAATTTGTCCCGGCTATATCAAGCGATGCAAATACTAACGAGCTAACAGAATTTTACAACGAAAACAAAAACGAATATAAAGGTAGCGACGACAAAATAAAAGAATTTGAGGCTGTCAAAGACGAGGTCCTAAAAGACTACAATCTAAAGCAAACCAAAAAAGTCGCGCTTGAAGAGTATCTAAAAATCAAAAAAGATGAGAAACAAGCGGATGTATCGATAGCTACATTTGAAGATAATGCAAGCTTGCCGATGGATGAGCTAAAACTAGCAAAAAAAGGCGACACGTTAAAGCCGTTTGAATACGAAGATGGCTATATGATAGTAAAGGTAAAAGAGATCGTAGCGCCAAGAGTAATGAGCTTTGACGAGGCGAAAGATCAAATTTCAGAACTTTACAAAGAGCAAAAAACGAAAGAAATCGTAGAAGCAAAAGCAAAAGAGTTGCTTGAAAAAGGATTTCAAGGTACCGATATAGGATTTGTTAGTAGAGATACTGTGAAGGCTGAAGGCGGACTAAGCGAGGGCGAGTTTAATATATTCGTCAATCGCCTTTTTGAAAAAGGCAGCAAAAAAGGCTATGTTGTACTCGGCGATAAAGCCGTAGTTTACGAGATAGTAGAGCAAAAGCTAACAAACAGCGAAAAAGAGAAAGAGTATAAAGAGATAATAACGCAAAATGTAGGCTTCTTGAAAAATAACGAGCTCATTAGGGATTTGAGCGGTGTGCTTTCTAAGCGCTATAAAGTAGAATATTACGTTAGTAAAAAGTAAAATATTTTAAAAAGGTATTGAATTGGGTACTAAAATTTTAGGCATCGACGTAGGTTCCGTTCAAATTTGCGCAGTCATAGGACAGCATGATGAGACAGGGCTTAAAATAATCGGAATAGGAACCGCAAAAACTCAGGGCATAAAAAAAGGCGTCATAACAAACATCGAACTAGCTTCAAAATCAATAAAAAGCGCTTTAGTAGACGCTCAAAGGATAGCCGGTACTCGCTACGAAAAAGTAGTGGTGTCGATCTCTGGAGCTTACACAAAAAGTGTCGAGAGTAACGGCGTAGTAAACGTACCGACATACGAAATAGGCATAAAAGAGATCCACCGCTCAATGTCCGAGTCTGAGCGAAGAGCGCAAATCCACAGCGATTACGAGAAGCTGCATATACTTCCTTATAACTTTAAAGTAGACGACCAAGAGCATATAGAAGATCCTTTGGGTATGAACGGAAGCAGGCTTGAGGTGCAAACGCACATCATAATGGCGCAAAAATCATCTCTTAGCAACCTAAGGAAAGCGTTAAATTTGGCTGGAGTCGAGCCTGATAATATCGTCCTTTCCAGCTACGCTTCGGCTATCGCGACGCTAAATCAAGATGAGAAAGATTTGGGTGTAGCATTTATAGATATGGGCGGCGCCACGTGTAATATGTTGGTTCATTCCGGAAATTCGATAAGATATAACGAATTTTTAGGTATCGGTTCGGCAAACATCACAAACGACCTTTCTGCTGCGCTTCATACGCCTATTTTAAAGGCTGAGGAAATAAAGCTAAGCTATGGCTCTCTTATAAACAAGGCAAACGAGCTAGTTGAAATCCCTCCTATAAATGACGATGGAAAGACGCAGGAAGTATCTCTTGACGTTATCTCAAATGTTATCTATGCAAGAGCTGAAGAGACGCTCATGATACTGGCTAAGATGCTCGAAGACAGTGGATATAAAGCCTCTATAGCGGCAGGCGTGGTGCTCACAGGCGGTATGACTAAGCTTGAGGGCATCAGGGAGCTTGCATCGGTTATATTTGACAACATGCCGGTTCGTATAGCAAGGCCGAAAGAGATGGAGGGGCTTTACGAAATTTTAAGAGATCCGGCAAATTCTTGCGCGATCGGACTTTGTATGTATGGCGCAGGTTATTTTACGCCTTACGAGATCGACTCTGAAAAGAAAATGCGCTTTAAAGACGAAGCTATCTTGAGAAATAAAAATTTAAAAAATATAGTAGACGATTCAAAATCTAAAAATAAAGACGATACTAAAAAGTCCGACGAAAACGGAGAGAAAATTTTTAACGGAACGGTTTTAGACGACAACTATATAGATGATTTAAGAATCGATGATGACAGAACTTTGAAAGACGAAATAAATGAAGATTTAAACAAAAAAGAAAAAAAACCAAATATTTTTTCTGTGATTTGGAATAAAATAACACAACTATTTTAAAAGGAGATTGGATCAACTATGGGTAACTTTATGGTAGAAGAGAAAAAACCTTCATAGGTGCTAAGATCAAAGTAGTAGGCGTAGGCGGCGGCGGCGGCAATATGATAAATCATATCATAAGAGAGAAAGGCGGCGAGATGGACATCGAGCTAATAGTCGCCAACACTGACGTAAAGGCGCTTGATAGCTCTTTGGCCTTTACAAAGCTTCAGCTTGGAGAAAAGATCACGAAAGGTCTTGGCGCAGGTATGAATCCTGACATAGGAAGCAAAGCTGCCCAGGAGAGCTACGAGGAGATCAAAACCGCTCTTGAGTATTCAGATATCGTATTTGTAGCATCTGGTCTTGGTGGCGGTACAGGTACGGGCGCTGCTCCTATCGTAGCGCAAGCTGCAAAAGAGATAGGCGCTCTAACGATAGCAGTCGTAACTATGCCGTTTGATTTCGAAGGCAAAAAGCGCTATAACCTAGCCCTAAAGGGCCTTGACGAGCTCAAAAAAGAGTCTGACTCGATAGTAGTAATACCAAACCAAAGACTAAAAGCGCTTATAGATAAAAAAGCAGGCATCAAAGAAAGTTTTAAAATAGTTGATAATGTTTTAGCTCGTGCCGTTAGCGGCATGTGCACCAT